>CBFHCJ010000013.1:0-28707 GCA_965654005.1 uncultured Streptomyces sp.
GTGGTGGAACTGGAAGAGCTCCACCGATTCCAGACCGAGGGCGAGGGGGAGGCAACCCTTGTCCTGGGCGACGGTGACCCGGCGGATGCCTGGAGCTGGTACCTGGACCAGGGGCGGGTCGTGGGCGGCAGCCGCGAGGAGATGCTCGGCGCAGTCTTCGCCGGGTGGCAACGCGACGTCGAGGCCGGTCTGAAAGCGCTCATGATGGCCGACGACGCCGAGATGGTCCGCGAACTCAACCTGCGGGCCCAGGCCTTCCAACTCGCCTCCGGCCGACTCGACCTGAGCCGGACGGCCCGTTTGCGTGACGAACTCCAAGCCGCGGTCGGCGATGTCATCGTGACCCGCAAGAACCAGCGCAAACTATCCCTGCTCGGGGGCCGCGACTATGTGAAGAATGGCGACCAGTGGCTGATCGAGCGGATCGACCGGCGCGGCAACGTCCACGTCCGACACACCGGCCACGGCGGACGGATCGTCCTTGCGCGCGGCTACCTGCGCAGGCACGCTGAACTCGGGTACGCATACACCACACACCGCGCCCAGGGCATCACCGTGGACGCCGCCCACGGCCTCATTACCGCGCGCACCTCGCGGGAGGCTGCCTACGTCGAGGCGACCCGGGGGCGCCAGTCCAACCACGTCTACGTCGTCACCGACGACGCCCAGAACATGCGCGACGTGCTGGACACCGTGGCCCACAGCAGTCAGGCATCCGTCTCCGCTCACGAGATGATCGAGGCCGAGCAGGAACGCGCCTACAGCGTCGGACAGCTCGTCGCCGAATACACCGACGTCTACGCCCGCGCCACCAGCCAACGCCTGCAGAACCTCACCCGCCGTGTCCTCGGGCCCGAGGCTGAGATGTTCATCGCCGCGGACGCCTGGGAAGTCGCCGAGCGCTCGCTGCGCGCCGCCGAAGCCGAAGGATGGGACCTCGGCCGGCTCATCCAGGTCGCCTTCGACGAGAGGGACTTCGCAGACGCGGACGACCCTGCTGCCGTACTGGCCTGGCGCATCGACTACCGCGTCGAAGCTGGAAGTCAGGCAGCCGAACGTGCCGCCCGCCGGGAGGCCCAGCCGGGCCGCAGCCGCCCGCTGAAGACGCTCAGCCCGGAACAGCTGCAGCGCCTCCTGGAACTCGCCGAGCAGCACCGACGGACCGCCCTGGAGGAACTGCTGCGTGCGGACGCCGCCGTCGACAGCCAGCCCCGGCCCGTCGTGGCAAACGGGCTTCCGTATCCCGCCTGGCCCGACCGGGCACACGGACACCTCACCAGGGCCCAACTCGCCACAGCCATCGCCCAGGTGCGGGCCCGCATCCACCGCGCGCAACACGAAGGGGACCACGAAACCGAACGCGCCGCTGCTGTGGAACACGCTCTGCTGCGGCGCGAGCAGAAGCTGCGCAGGGCGATGCCCGGGCGCGAACGGATGCGCGAGGACTGGCAGCGTGAACCTGGTCGTGGCGCCGGCCGCACCGCCCGCCAGCCCGTGGCAGCCACCCGCGCCGAGCGCACTGCCAACCTCCACCGCCAGGACACGGCCCGGGAACGACTCAAGCGCGCCCAGCTCATCGCCGCCAAGATCCGAGCCGAACAGCGGCTGCGCGACGAGCTCCCGCACGGTCCGGCACCGGTCCTGGACAACAGCGGTCACCTCCCCGACTGGATCGCTCCCTCGGCCGCCGTACGGGACATGGACACCCCAGAGGGCTGGCGTCAACACCTGGTCGAGCGGCGCTTCGTGCTCTCCGACCGCCTGGAGCAGATGGGACTTGCTCTGGCCGAGTCCCCACCGTCGTGGACCCGGGTCCTCGGACCGGTCCCCGTCGCGGGAACCGACCTTCGCGAACAGTGGGAGCGCACGGCGGCGGTGGCCGATGTTTGGCGCATCCGCCACGCTCTGGCCGACGCCGTTCCTGGCATTGGCGAGCAGCCGGCTGATCCCCGCGACGCCCATGCCTGGTCGATCTTCCAGCAGCGCATCGCCGAGGTCGGCCGCCGTGCCCGCGCGTCCGCCGCCGCACGGCATCGGCCCGACGAGCCGTCCGGCGGGATGCGGATCGCCGCCCGCACGGCCGAGAACTTCCAGTACCGGCTGCTCGACGCCCACGTGTCCGAACCTGAGGACCGGGAAGCGGTATCGGCCGCCGCCGCAGCATTCGCCGAACTCGTCCTGCGTCGGGCCCTGGAAGGGCAGGAACCTGTTGAGGAGTGGGTCGAGCAGATACCTGCGCCGGACTCGGAGGACACCGCGCAGCAGGAACAGTGGCAGCAACTCGTCGCAGCTCTCGCCGCCTATCGGATGCTGAACCAGATCGACTCCGACGAGCCTTTGGGAGAGACTCCTGATGAGGCCGAAGAGCGGGAGCAGTGGGCCGAGTTGCACGAGGCCATGACGCTCTTCCAGCGCTCCCGCATCCAGCAGCGCCTGGAAGAAGTCCGCGCCCACCGAGACGCCGAACGAGCACGGCGAGGCCTGGCCCCCGTCACACCTGGCGTACCGACGGACGACTCCGTCCGCCGGCGTCGGGCCGACAGCACACAGGACGAACAAAACCACCATCGGCGCCGCGGACCCAACCCGGGACCGCGCAGGGGACCGGGAACGTGAGTGAGGAGATGAAGGAATGGACGAGAAGGACGAGAACGTCACCACCAACGAAGGACTCACCGAAGAGCAGCGGGAACTCCTCACGCAGTTCGCCGCCCGGCGAGCCGCCCGGCTCGCCGTAGCCGCCGGACGGGCACCGGAGCAGTCGGAACTTGAGGCCCGCCTGCGGGAAATGGACGAGGCCTTCGCGGCACACCCAGACCGCGACAGCCTGCTGGTCCAGGAGAATCACGAACTCAGGCGGTACACCGCGATCCTCGAAGAAGCCGTACGTGCCCTGATGGCAGGCGAATTGGTCGCAGATACGAGGCAATAGCCATCCCGGCCAGATCGGCTAAGTCTGTCCGTTCCCGAGTGAAGTGATCGGCTAGGCCAGAGCCGATCACTAGCTGGTCAGATCTGCTGGGACAACTGACACGGTGGTGAGATCGGCAACCGATGAACTGTGCTCGCTCGTCTCTCGGGTATGCCTCAGCCACCGCAAGGACCGTCTCTAACACCGCCAGCCTGGCCGCGCTGTGGCGAGGACGCCAGGCCAGAGAGTTCGTTCGGCTGCCCAGGCATCCGCGTACCGGGCCACACTGCGTGTCTCGCCCACCTGGCCGACCCCGATCGCGATGCCTACCTTGCCGGTCTGACCCCCGGCGCTGACATTGACCACCGCGGCACGCCCTTCACCGAATCCCTCTTCGACGCCCTCCTCAACGCTATCCGTGACCCCGCAACCGGACACCCCCAGTTGGGCGACTCCAAGTTCGGCTTGGCGACCTTCGAGGGCCGCGTCGGTTTCGAGTCGGCGATTTTCGAGGGCGACGCGTCGTTCGAGTCAGCGGCTTTCACGAGCGTCGCGGTGTTCGGGTCAGCGACCTTCAAGCGCGTCGCGTCGTTCCAGTCGGCGACTTTCGAGGGCGACGCCAGGTTCGAGTTGGCGACTTTCGAAGACGTTGCCCGGTTCGATTCGGTGACCTTCGAAGGCTCCGCGCGCTTCCGGTTGGCGAGCTTCAAGGACGGCGCCGGGTTCCAGTCGGCGACCTTCAAGGGCGGCGCCGAGTTCCGGTCGGCGACCTTCGAGCGCGGCGCCTGGTTCCAGTCGGCGACTTTCGAAGGCTTCTCAGGGTTCGGGTCCGTGACTTTCAAGAGTGCCGCTGGGTTCGGGGCGGCGACCTTCGAGCGCGACGCCTTGTTCGTGTCGGCGACCTTCGAGAAAGCGGTCACCGTTGGGCCGTTCGTATGTGCCGGGCGCGTCCTGATGTCCGGGGCGACCTTCGGCGGCCCAGTGACCCTCTCGATTGCTGCGCAGCGCCTGGAGTGCCGTCGGACTCGCTGGTCCTCCACGGCTGAGGTACGCCTGCGCTACGCCACAGTGGATTTCGCTCATGCGGTTTTCGAGTACCCCCTCACCATCGCCGCGGAGCCGGACCCGTTCGTTCTCGCCGACGGCCAGCAGTTGGCAGAGGCTTCCCTCGTGAGTGCGTTTGGTCCTGGGGTGAGGCTGGCGTCGCTGCGTGGCGTGGATGCGGCCCACCTGGTCCTGGCCGACGTCGATCTGTCGGGATGCCTGTTCGCCGGCACAGTCCACCTGGACCAACTGCGCCTGGAAGGTGCATGCACGTTCGACACGGTCCCGCCCGCCGTGCACTGGCGACGTTGGCCGCCCGTATGGTTCACCGAGCGCCGCACCCTCGCCGAAGAACACCACTGGCGTGCCAGCCAGTCGGGGGCAGTCCGGGGCTGGAATGTAGCCGTCCTCGGCGCCGGACGTGCCGGGCCGTTGCAACTGGCGCCGGTGTACCGGGCGCTACGCAAAGCCTTCGAGGACGGCAAACACGAGCCCGGGGCCGCTGACTTCTACTACGGGGAGATGGAGATGCGCCGTCACGCCGACGACATCCCCTGTAGCGAACGGAGCCTGCTGACCGCGTACTGGGCGTTGTCCGGCTACGGCCTGCGCGCCACCCGGGCCCTGGCCTGGCTCGGCGCCGCCATGCTCCTCACCATTGTGCTGCTGATGGCCGTCGGCCTCCCCACGGACACTCCGAAGCAGACCGCGACCGGCACCGTCCCGGCCGGCGGGGGCAGAGTCACCTTCGAGATCGACAAGGACGATCCGAAAAACCCCACCGGCAACCGGTTCACCGGCCAACGCTTCGAGAAGGCCCTGAACATCACGCTCAACTCGGTGGTGTTCCGCTCCTCCGGTCAGGACCTGACCACCGCCGGCACCTACATCGAGATGATCTCCCGCCTGACCGAACCCGTCCTTCTGGCCCTTGCCGTCCTCGCCGTCCGCAACCGCGTCAAGCGATGACCCACCGCCGCCATCTGCGGCAGTTCGTCACGGACAGTACAAGCGTCGGATTCTATCCGCTGTCTCTCAATCCCGTAGATCCGTATGCAACCGGGGTAAGCACGCCCGTCGGATCAGAACCAACGGGACCCTCGCAGTTCGCCGATCAGATCGAGCCGGAGTCGGTCCCAGTGGGAACGGACAACGTCGAGTCAGGTCTCAGTGTTCAAAGCCGCACGTGCGGCGAGCTGAAAGTTCTTGTCCGGTTGACGCTTGGCCCTCGCGGCGCTCACGAAGCGGGCGTTGAGCTCCTCAACGCGCTCGCGGCCGGGGGCGCGGGCGGCTTCGTACCACGCGAGGCCAACCATGTCCATCTCGTAGAGGGCCTGCCGGAACGCAACCGTATTCGCCGACTCTCTCCCGCGTCAGTACGGTGCGGCGGCAGCGATGTCGTTAGCCACCTTCTCCAGGTTGACGAGCAAGAACTCGAACCGCCGCTGCCGTTTCACCCAGGCGCCAGCGCTACCCATCCGCTGGTTTCCTGTCTCTCGAAGAGCGGACGCTTTGCTGACCGGGCTCTCATGCGCTGCGAAGTTGCGGAGCGCGACCAGAAGGTTCAGGGGATCCTTGTGCTTCGGATCCTTGATCACCTGGTAGAGATAGTGACTCTTGGGGACGAACTTCGCGATCGTCTTGAGAAGCCCATCGCGCCCTTTGAAGTCAAAGAAACCGCCGCCTGTGACGAGGTACTCGCAGACCTCGTCGGTCAAGTGCTTGGGGAACTCGATGCCCGTGTTGCCGCTGATCGTGCTCGTGTCGTTGTTCACGGCAGTCACGATGCAGTCGAGCATCAGCTTCTCGAACGCGACGGCCGTCTTGATCAGAGCGGCCTCATAGATCCATGTCACGGCCTGGTCCGAGAGCTTGGCCCCCTCGGCCTCCAAGACGAAGTCCCAGATGCGCTGGGACGACATGTTGAAGGTTTCTGCTGCGAGCTTTCCGCTCTTCTTCCTCGCCACAGCCGCACGCTAGCCGTACGCACCGAGTTGGCCAACACCATTCCCCACCCTCGCTGGGCCGAGGTCGCGGAGACCGCTCTCTCCTCACCTCAGCCCTGCTGACTAGTTCCGTACTCCCACCCCTGGCCGGTCCCGTTGTATTCGGCGACCGTGATCGTGCCGGTACCGGGGGCCATCCGTGCGACGTACAACACACCATCCAGGTGGTCGATCTCGTGCTGGACCAGGCGCGCCAATCCTCGTTCGTAGGCCGTGGTCACCGTACTCCCATCGAGAGCCGTGGTCTCGACGGTGATCCGCAGAGGCCGAGGCACCAGGCCGCGTACGTCGAAAAAGCTCAGGCAGCCTTCGTACTGCTCGTCGCTCTCTGCAGCTACATCGGTGACGCGGGGATTGACCAGGACGATGGGACCAGATCCCCGCTCGGAGGGCTGGACGACAGCGGCGGCGCGGCCGATGGCGACTTGCGGGGCAGCGATGCCCATCCCTTTAGCGAAGGTGTGCACGTTGGCAATGCGTTCCATGGAGACGAAGAGGCTCTCGACGACCTGTTCGGCGGCGTCCCGCTCGGCGGGGAGGTCGAATGGCCGGGCCGGCTCACTCAGGATGGGCGCGCCCAGCTGGACGACGCCGAGGTTGCGCATCTGTTCGCTGGGCAGCACCTCGTCCACCTGAACTCCCTTTGATTCAAGTCCTGTTCGGGCTCGGGGCCCGGCAGCGCCATTCAAGACAATTGCGAGCGTGGCGGATCGGTTCGCTGGTCGCCCCGGTCCAGGCGCAGAGCGCCTCGCCTTTCCATCAGCTGGCCTCCTGCCCCGCGTCAAGACGCACGCCGTGGAAGGCGCCAGCAATGATGCTGTCCAAGCCCTTGCCGTCGCCGACGACCTCGGCCACTACCTTTCCCAACTCCCCGGGGGCGGCAAGCAAAGTGTCGAGGATCCGGTCACGGACCTTCTCGGACTTCAGGAAATTCTCCAGGCTGTTCTCCAGCGCCCGCGACCTCAGCACCTCATCCGACTTTGCCGCCTGGATAACAAGCGCCATCAGGCCAGCGACGGCAGACTCCGACAGGTCGTCGAACAGGGTGTTGAGGGTGTCGATGACCTCCAGTAGCGGGACCATCTCAGGGTCCTTCACCTTGGCCGTGCCCAGCGCGCTCGGCCCGGTCAGCTTGTCGCCCTTCTCGGTGACCGAGGCGTTAGTGATGCCCTTGTCCTTCTGCTCAATGGCGACCAGCCGGGCGCTTGAGATGTCGATCTCGTCGTGCGTCCGCTCAGCCGTGATCCACTGGGCCAATTCACGGCAGAAGGCGCACAGGTCTTCCAGCGGGGAGCCGGAGTAGTCGTATACCTGGGACAGGAAGTCGTACAGCCGCACGAACGAGGAGACGTTCTTCCGGAACTGCTCCAGCCGCTCTACGGCCTGAGTGTCCTCGTCGTGCTCGGCCTGGTCCCATGCCTGGGCGAACCGGTCCTGCGCCCGACTCATCGCTGCGGTGATGGCATTGCGGTCACCGTCCTGGGCGCCCTGGACGAACTGGGCCACGTCCTGCGTGTCGAAGATACCGAAGGTTCGCAGCCCCACCGCCAGCACGTGCAGCTGGTTCGGGTTGGTCTCGGTCTCGATCTCGGCTTCTTCGTAATACTTCGCGAACTCCGCGCGGATGTCCTTGGGCTCGTTGACGAAGTCCAGGATGAACACCCGGTCCTTGACCAGGTTGCCTGATCGGAAGGTACGGTTCAGACGCGAGAGGGTCTGCACCGCCTGGATGTTATCCAGGCGCTTGTCGACGTACATCGCGCACAGTAACGGCTGATCGAACCCGGTCTGGAACTTGTCCGCGGCTATCATGACGCGGTAGTTCGGCTCGGCGAACGCCTCGGCCAGGTCCGGGCCGGCTCCCGGGTTCATCTTGGCTTCGGAGACCTCATCGTGGATGCCGGACTCCGGGTCGTCCAGGGTGCCGGAGAACGCGACCAGGGTGCCCAGGTCGTAACCCTTGGACTTGATGTACTTGTCGATCGCCAGCTTGTACCGCAGCGCGTGCTTGCGTTCCGAGGTCACGATCATCGCCTTGGCGTGGCCGCCGAGCAGGCTGGCCACGTTGGCACGGAAGTGCTCGACGATGATCTCAACCTTCTGGGCGATGTTCGTCGGGTGCAGGCGTACGAACCTCTTAAGGGCCTTTGCTGCCGCGGCCTTCTCGACCAGGTTGTCTTCGTCGTCAGCGGAGACGTTGACACCGTTCTTCTTGATCGCCTCAGCGATCTGGTAAATGGTCCCGTAGTTCTGGTAGCGCGGCAGGACGTCCAGGATGAACCCCTCCTGGATGGCCTGCTTCATCGAGTACACGTCGAACGCGGACGGCTTCGCGTCGGGCGTCTCGCGGCGCCCGAACAGTTCGATCGTCTTGGGCTTCGGGGTGGCGGTGAATGCGAAGAACGACACGTTCGGGGTCGGGGCGTCGGCAAACGCGTTGATCGTGTCCTCAGCGTCGACCTCCGTGCCCTCGTCGACTTCCTGACCGCCAGCGCGCAGTACCTGACGCACTTTCTTCGCCGTGGCGCCGGCCTGCGAAGAGTGCGCCTCGTCCGCGATGACCGCGAACTGGTGCCCGGCCAGCGAGTCGTCCTGCGACAGGAGCTTGAGCACAGCCGGGAAGGTCTGGATGGTCACCACCACGACGCGGCGACGGTCCTGCAGGGCCTTGAGTAGCGCACGTGACTTGGAGCCCTGGTCGGTGCGGGCCCGCTTGTCGACGTTGTAGACATAGTCCGGCTTGCCCTCGATCTGAAGAACCGCGCGCTGCATCTGATCGTCCAGCACCGTGCGGTCAGTGATCACCACGACCGTGTCGAAGACCTTGCGACCGGTGTGGTCGTGCAGGTTCGACAGGCGGTGTGCAGTCCATCCGATCGTGTTCGTCTTGCCCGACCCTGCCGAGTGCTGGATCAGGAACCGTCCCCCCACGCTCTCCGCATTGACCTGCTCGACCATCCGCGAGACGGCCTGCCACTGGTGGAAGCGCGGGAATATGACGTTGGTGGAGGTCCTGCGCTCACGCGTGATCGCGTTCGTGCTGGTCTTGACGTCCACGAACAGCATGGACCCGAAGATGTCCAGCCACGTGTCGCGGGCCAAGACCTGCTCCCACAGGTACGCGGTGGCCGGCCCGTGCTCGTTGACCGGGTTGCCCGCGCCGCCGTTGTTGCCCTTGTTGAACGGCAGGAAGTAGGTGTCCTCGCCGTCCAGGTGGGTGCTCATGCGGACCTCGGACTCGGTGACCACGAAGTGCACCAGCGCCCCGGTACCGAACGCCAGCAGCGGCTCTCCCTTGGGGTTGCGGTCTTGGGCATACTGCTTGACGGCGGCGTCGATGGACTGCTTGAAGTTGGTCTTCAGCTCGAAGGTGGCCACCGGGACGCCATTGATGAACGCGACCAGGTCGATACTGTCGTGAGGCTTCTGCCGCGAGTAGTGCACCTGCCGCATGATCCGCAGACGCACCTTGTCGTAAGCGGCCATGCGGCTGGCGTTCGTCGGATCCGCCGGGCGCCACTGGACCATCTTCAGCTCGTCGCGCAGCCCCACGGGGACGTCCGAGCGCAGCAACTGCAGGGTCCCGCCTGGGCCACCGCCCCTGTTGTCCAGCGGGGTGGAGCGTAGCTGCACGATCAGGTCCAGCAGAGCCTCCTTCGCTGAGTTCGCCCGCGGGCCGGAACCGATGCTGCGCTTCCACGCCTGCGGGTCCAGGCCCTTGAACCAATCGAAAACGTCCTCTGGGAACAGGGCACGCTCAGCGTCGTACCCCTCCCCGTTCGGGGAGTACTCCCACCCATGGGCGGCCAGATATTCGCAGATGTGTTGCTCAAACTCCGACTCGTAGGTCAGGTCCACCGCGGCTCAGGCCTCCTTGGGGATGTCGATCTGGCCGGTCACGGCCGCGGCGATGAGCGCGCTACGGCGCTCCCTGACGAGCTCGATGTGCCGCTGCGTCTTCGCGATCAGAAGGTGGATCTCCGCTGTTTCCTCGTCCAGGTGCTTGAGGATGCGACGCTGTTCAGCGGGCTCAGGAACATTCATCGGAAGGTTCACGATGTCGTCCCTGCTGATGTTCAGCATCGAAGAGCTCGCGCCAGACGCGGCCATCTCGATCAAGTCCCTGATTCGGCGGCTGGCCAGCAGGTGGGCGACATAGCGGGGCAACGCCTTGGACTCGTCGAGGGCGAGAGCGTAGAGCTTGTCGCTCAGCATGAGCCGTGGGTAATCCCCGGACACCACTGCCGCGCTACCGACAAGGTCACGGGTGTTGGCTCGGGAGACCAAGAGATCGCCGCACCGCACCACGGTCGACGGACGCGGCTCCAGGTCTTCGGGGAGCTCTTTGTTCTCTTCCGGGCGGAAGACCCCGCGGTTGGCTGCCCCGGCTTTCAGGACTGCCCAGGTCTGGACTCCATCAGCAGGCCAAGGAAAGCACTGCGGGCTCCACCCCTGTCGAACGGACCGCACCAGGTGCTTCAGCCGTGTACCGGGCGCCGCCGGCACGACCTCCATGAGCTCATGCTCTACGACAGCTTGACGTCGTTCCTGCAGCTGTCCAATGAACCGCTCCAGCGCGGCAATGAGCCTGTCGATTTCTGCAGTCACGCGATCCAGGTGGTCAGCGATGGCGCGTTGCTCAGGACCGGAGGGAAGGGGGAGGGGAATAGCGGCCAGCTTCTCGGCCGTCAGGTGCGGCATGGAGACGACGTTGCAGTACCTCCGGATGAACCCGGTGGCGCGCAGGGCGATCAGGTAGTACGCAAGGAATCGTCCATCATTACCAGTTCTCGACCGGACACGGTTGATCGAGTTCTGGAACCCCCAGCCGCCGAGGTCCTCACCCACGAACGCGGCACGTCCGAAGCCACCCTGCCCGCCCTCGACCACGACCACGTCACCCTGCCGAAGGGTGAGGTCGTTCAGCTCAGCGGGCGAGAACCACATTCCCTTCACGTCGTCCAAAGCAAGGACGCCGTCAGGCTGGACGTTGGCCGCTCTCATATATGGCGCAAGGACGTCTTGGCCGGTGTCCTTTGCCTGGAGCATCTTGCCGAGAGTGACGCTGCCCAGATGCTTGACCTTACCGATTGTCCACGGCGGCTGGGTTTCTCCCCAGGGAAGAGGGGTGCTCACTTGCTTGCCTCCACCTTGTGCAGCAGGCCGAGGATCTCCTGCAGGGACTCGTCGAGGTCGGCGTCGATCTCAGCAAGGGTGCGCGGGGGCACGTACTTGTAGAAGTGGAGGGTGAAGGGGATCTCGTAGCCCACCTTGGTCTTGGTGTAGTCGATCCAGGCGTCGTCGATGTGCGGTTTGACCTCCGCCTTGAAGTAGGCCTCGATAGTGGCGTCCTTGGCGTCGTGGCTCTTGGGGTGCCCATTCCAGCCAAAGGAGACGATTTCGGTATCACGCAGGGGGCTGTCGGGCTCCGGCTCCCCCTTGTTCTTCCCAGACTGGAAGCGGCAGATGTCTGCGTTCTCGTCGCGCTCGCCGAGGGTCTGCCACAGGGCCTTGCGCTCCGCGGAGGTCAGGCTGATGCCGCGGGAACCGAGGTGCTTGCCCAGGTCGTTGAGGAAGTCCTCGCGGTTGAGGTACTGGCCCCCGTTGAAGGAGTTCAGGGCGCCGATGAGGCCGTCGATGTTGCCGAGGGTCTTGTGCTCAGCGACGAGCGCGACACGCTCGGGTGTGGTCTCGAAGTTCCGCCGCATAGGCCGCTCGACGGTGATCTGCCAGAAGGCGAAGTCGAGGTTATCGAACATCTTGGAGGTGTCCGAGGACTCCATGTCCGCGTACTGCTGGAGCACGCGCTCACGGGCAGCGTCGTCGATCTCGACGCGCTTGGAGCCCAGGGACTTGCGCATCTTGGCACCCAGGGCGGTGGCGTCGATGAGCTGCACCTTGCCCTTGCGCTCGGGGCGCTTGTTGTTGTCGAAGATCCACAGGTACGTGGGAATGCCGGTGTTGTAGAACATGTCATTCGGCAGCGCGACGATGGCCTCGATCAAGTCGTTCTCCAGCAGCCAACCCCGGATGTTGCTGGAGCCGCTCCCGGCGCCCCCGGAGAACAGCGGGGAGCCGTTCAGGACGATGCCGGCCCGGGAGCCGCCGTCCTGGCTGTCAGCGCGGTTCATCTTGGCAATGGCGTGTTGGACGAACAGCAGGGCGCCGTCGGAGGTCGGGGGCAGGCCAGCCCCGAAGCGACCACTGAAGCCCCTCTTGTGCTCCTTCTCCACATCCTCGGCGATGTTCTTCCAGTCCACGCCGTAAGGCGGGTTGGAGAGGATGTAGTTGAACCTGTCGTCCGGGAACAAGTCCTTGGTCAGGGTATTGCCCAGCACGATGTTCTGAGGGTTCTGACCCTTGGCGAGCATGTCGGAGCGGCACATGGCGTAGGACTCGGGACGCAGCTCCTGCCCATACAGGAGGAGCTCCGCCTCCGGGTTCATGCGGTGCAGGTGCTCCTCTGCCACGCTGAGCATGCCGCCGGTGCCGACGGTGGGGTCGTAAATGCTGCGGATGGCGTCGCCGGACAGCGCGTTGTCGTCCTCGGCGAACAACAAGTCGACAAGCAGGTTGATCGCGTCGCGCGGAGTGTAGTGGTCACCGGACTCAGCATTGGACGACTCAAAGTCCATATAGATGAGGTGCTCGAACAGCTCACCCATCTTGGAGTTCGGCACAGCCTCGGGCGACAGGTCGAGATCGCGGAACTGGCGGACGATCGTGGCGAGGATGCCGCCCTTCCTCATCCGTTCGATGTGCTGCGGCAGGTGGAAGTTCGCGAAGACGTCGATGTCGCTGCTGAACCCGCGCACATACTCCAGCAAGTTGTCGGCCATGTCGTCGCCGGAGTCGTACACCGCGGCCAGGGTGTGCTTCGTCGTGTTGTAGAACTTCACCCCGCCGGTGAAGGACTTGATCATCTTCACGCGCAGCGTCTCGTTCGGCTGCTGGGCGATGATCGCGGCAACCTGAGCGCGGTGGGGTGCCATGACGCACTCCAGGCGGCGCAGGATCGTCATGGGCAGGATGACGTCACCCGCCTTGTTGCGGGCATAGACACCACGCAGGGTGTCCGCGATGGCCCAGACGTCCTTCTTCAGGTCGACCACTTGAGTTGTCCTTCCTAGCACGGATGCAGGGGGGGCACCCGCTGAGAGGCTGACCAGTGACGGCACTGGTCCACACACGAAAATGTAGTTGGTGCCACTGACAGGACCGACGCCATTCCAGAAGCAACGCCCGTTTTAAGCTAGAAGTCCAATTTGCGCCGTCGCTATTTCAGAGCGGCATAGCAACCAGGAGTAGCAAGCCATGGGAGTGTCAAGCCGCTGGCGCCCTGCTCCGTTTGCCGATCCTCCTGCCGTACTCCGGGGGCGGGCCGGATTGAGGCGCGGTCGGCAGGGAGTCGTGGACAAGGCTCCGAGATTGACCTCGGGGATCAGGCCGTAGACGAGGATGCGCGGGGCGCCGATACGGTCGGGCTAGGCATGTCGGTGGGCTCCTGCAGCGGCGGCGATCCGGTCGGTCTTGCTGTTGGAGAGGAGCCGTAGGCTTCCCCTATGAATTCGGTGCGCGCTCGGGTGTGGCGCTTCACGGTCGAGTGGGGAAGCGCCGGCGCGGAAGCCGTCCAGGCTGTCGAGATCGGGCAGGGCCCGCTGCCGGTGTCCTTGGCCGCCGTGGTCAACATCAACGCCCTCGCCTGCGACCTGCGCAAGACGGTCGACCAGCGTGTGCGTGACCACGAGATCAGCCTCCTCCTCAGCTACATCACCAGCAGCCCGGGCACCGGTGCGCTCGGGGTCGACTGTTCCGCGCTCGACTCCAGCTCCGGCCATATCCGACGCTTCGTCAGCGAATGCACCGGGCTCGGGGTGATGACCGCCGCCAGTGAGACACTCTTCGACTGGAAGCCCGGGGCCAACGGCCTCAGCAGCTTCGACGTCCTGCCCGGGAAGCTCGTCGGAACTTACGCGAAAAAGGGCGTACGGCCCGACCTGCTATACGACTTGGCCTCCGGTCCGCTCGCCGGCGAGGCACGGGGCCGACGCCGCGACCACGAGCAGATGCTCCCGGCCGGCCAAGGGACCCAGCCGCAAAAGGCACGCTTGGAGAAACTCGCGCAGTGGTCCGTCGACCACAACGAGCACGCCTACTTCATGAGTTGGGTCTGGCTCGGCACGGGCGGCGTCTATGTCGACATCTTTCTGCCCGACGACTCCCCGGCCACGGCCGGACTCAAGACCGGGTGGATCGAGGTACCAGGCAGCGCACAGCCCTGGCGGTTCCGTGTTCCGCGGCCGGATCCCCGTCGGCGCAGGGACCTGGAGCCGGACCCCCTCGCGGCCCGGGCAGACTCCGCGCCCGAGTCCGGCAGCGAGGGCTCGGCTCATGCAACCGGAGCCTCCGCCGGAACGGCGG
Organism: uncultured Streptomyces sp.; assembly: GCA_965654005.1. Taxonomy (GTDB): domain Bacteria; phylum Actinomycetota; class Actinomycetes; order Streptomycetales; family Streptomycetaceae; genus Streptomyces. Next base: position 14,383 of record CBFHCJ010000013.1, read on the forward strand.
TCAGCCGAGCCGCGGTAGCGGTCGAGGAGGCGATGAACCAGTCCTTCGCGCGCGAGGACACACTCGGCACGTTCTCCGGCGTAGAGGTCCGCGGCCGGTGGATCCGCGGCGATGCGGTCGGACCGGCACACCACGAGGTCCTGCTCGGCGTCCTGGACGAGCGAGTTCCGGTGGACCACCGGGCCCAGCGTCGCCGACTGGCCTCGCAGACTGACCGGCTCGATGTGTTCCTCGAAGGCCGCCTCCTGGCCCTCGTGAAACCGGTCGACAGCCCGCGGCCGAGCTGGGACCGGATCCGATCAGAGCTGCTGGGGTAGACGGGTCACAGGTCGGCTACGGCACTGCTCCACGTCACGCATCCCCTTTAGTCGCCTTGCGGCAAATGCCATGCTTCTCGGGGATGTTGTCCGCGATGATGGTGTGGTGCGAGTAACCCGACTGCTGATCACGGACTTCCGGGGCTGGAAGTCCCTCGACCTGCGCCCCCGCGATCACGCGGTCGTGGCCGGCATACCCCGCGCTGGCCGCAGCGATCTCATCGAGGCACTGGCACGGGTCCTAGACCCGGAAGCCGCGCACGGCCCCTCCCTGTCGGACCTCCACCAGACTGCGCCGGTGGAAGGAGAGGGAGAGGACCAGAGTTCCCAGTCCGAAGCCGGCTCGGAGGTGGCATCGCCTGAGTCGGCGGAGCCACTCCGGGCGTCGACGGCGGAGGTGGAGGTCACCCTGTCTGATCTCGACCCGGAGATCGAGCAACTGGTCGATGGCTACCTCCAGCCGCTCGATGCGACGGGGATGGCCTCCGAGGACGACGAGGCGGACCCGTCCGCTCCCCAGTGTGTGCGTCTCACCTATCGGCTCAGCTACGACCACGAGACCGAGGCGCTGGAGTCCGTCGTCTACTACCCGGCGCGCAGCAATCCGAAGACCAACCAATTTCTGCGGGTGCCGGCTGCCGTGCGCCGGGCCCTTCCGGTCATCACCCTCGACGCAGGAGTCCCCCTGCAGCTTCGAGCGGGCGGGAGCCTGCGACGGTACATCGAGGAGCGCGACCCCAAGGCTGCCGTCGCCGCCTTCGAAGTCCTGCGCGACGCCGTCGGCGAGGCCGTGGCCGCTCTGTCCAAAGACCCGGCCATCACCGAGGCCGTGGACGCCGTACTCGCCGTGGGCGGCACCGGGAAACGCCTCGGGGAGAGCTCGATCACCGCCAGGGACATTGGTTTTCTCGCCGAGGACGGATCCGTCAGCGCACTTCTGCGTACGCTGCGGGCCGCGCTGCGGCTGGACACCGCCGGCCCGCTAGCCCTGACGAACCACGGCAGTACCGTGACCGCCATCCTCTCCATGGCTGAGGCCATGCTGCTCGCGGACGTCCCCGGCGCGGTCGTACTCGCCGATGACTTCGGAGACCAGCTCGACGCCGCCACCGCCGAGCATCTGGCCTCGCTGATCCGCAACCGGTCCGGGCAAGCCTGGCTGTCGACCCGCCGGCCCGAAGTGGCGCGCGCATTCGAACCCGGCGAGGTGGTCCGCCTCGTCCGCCACGGCGGCCGACGGACCTACCACCAGCTTCCGCAGGTCAGCGACCGTAAGCAGCTCGTCGCGCACCGCCAGCTCCACACGCAGCTGCTGCCCGCGCTCACCGCGCCCGTCGTCGCGGTCACCGAGGGGCCGCACGACGTCGCAGTCCTCGGCATGGCCAACCGGCGCTACCCTCCCCACAGGCTGCCCCTTTCTGCCTACGGTGTCCGGCTCGTCGCGGCCGGAACGGGCTCCGACGGCGGCATCGACCAGGTCCCTCAGATCGCCGATCTCGCCAAACAGCTCGGCTTCCGGGTGATCGGCGTCGTGGACGCCGACAAGCCCTCGCAGCAGTCGGCGGATCAGCTTGACAAGGTCAAGAAGTCGTGCGACGTCCTCATCCAGCTGCCGGCGAAGACCGCGATCGAACGCGCGATCACCGCCGGCGTCCGACTGGCTCAGCTCGCCGCTGCCAGCTCGGTCCTATCCGTCTTCGGCCAACCGGATCCCCTGGCCACCGAAGCCACCGAAGCCACCGAGCAGACCGTCACGAGCCTCTGCGTGACACTTCACAAGAAGGGGCTGCACGAACCCTTCCTCGACGCCCTCTACCGCGAGCTTCAGCCGGACCCTGCGGACCCGGAAGAGCAGCATGAGGATGAGGCGGAAGAGGACGTTCCCGTGGTGCACCCGCCACTCTTGGCGGCCATTCTGGACGCCATCGCCACGGCAGCCAGCTCCAGCTACAGCGGCCCCACGGTGATCGTCCTTGAAGGTGTCGGCCGCCCTGACGAGGACGCCGCGTGACGTACGAGGCCAAGGGGGAGCAACAGGACGTCATCGAGAGCACAGCGCCGGTTCTCGTCGTACTCGGGGGTGCCGGCACGGGCAAGACCACCACCGCCGTCGCAGCCGCGCGCCGCCACCTCGAAGACGCCGACGAACGGCTGTTGCTCCGACGCCGAGCGGCCCACCAGGCTGGCCGAAGGACGAGACTGCCCGCCCCGGAGCGGGTCCTCTTCCTCTCCTTCTCCCGCACCGCCGTGGCTCAGATCATCGACCGCTCCTCCGACGTGATCGGACCGCTGGCCCCCCGCCTCGAAGTGGCAACCTTCCACGGCTTCGCCTGGCGCATCATCAACAGTTTCGGCCCGCACCACGGATACCCCCCGCCCCTCGCCGTCCTGAGCGAAGCACAGCGCCTCGTCGGTGGAGCCGGGCCCGGTCTCGCCTACAACCAGCTGGTCCCGACGGCCATGGCGCTGCTCGGCTTGGACAAGGTGCGTAACCACTACAACGCCCGGTACGGCCTCGTCATCTGCGACGAGTTCCAAGACACCGACGACCAGGAATGGCAGTTCCTCCAGCAGATCGCCCCGACCGCGCGCCGCATCCTGCTGGGCGACACCAACCAGTGCATCTACGCAGGCTTCAAACACATCAACGCGGACACGCGGATCGCCACAGCAATGGGACTGCCCGGCGCCGACAAGATCATGCTGCCCCCGCTCAGCTACCGCGACCCGAGCGGAACCCTGCCAGCCGCCGCCGAAGCCGCCATGCGACGCGACTTCACCCATGACGCCATCCGCACCGCCGCCACGGCGGGACGCATCTCGGTCACCGACTACGCCGACGGCCACGGCCACGCCGAAGTCCTGGACCTCGCGCGCCGCGCCCGGAAGGACGGCGACACCGTCAGCATCTTCACCCACACCAACGTGGCGACCTCCAGCCTCTCCGACGCTCTCCTCGCCGACGGCCTCGTACACGAGCAAGTCGGCCTCACCGAGGCACACGGTGAGGCACTCGCTGCGCAACTCGCCCTGGTGAAGTACGCACTGAACCTCTCCGACTCCGCGGTTCTCCGCGCGCTGGCCGTCTACGTCCAGGCCACGGAGCGCAAGGGCAACAGGGTGGTTCCGCTGGCCCACCAGATGCTCAACCCGGCGACAAACGTGCCCCTGAGCAACGCGCTGAATCGGCTGGCACGGGACCTGCGTGCCTCGGTCGGCGAAGGCGGGCAGCCCGACATCGCGCGACTCGCCGAGGTGATCACGAATGCCTATAGCACGGTCGGAGCCGCCCGCGGCCAGGAGACCTGGCTTCAGGCAGCCCGCCAGACGCGCATCGCCCTACATCACGCCGACCAAAGCTCCTTCGACGCTGCGGCGGTCGAGCAGGAGCTCCTCCGCGTACGCGACGAAGCCCTGGTGGGGGCAGGGACGGCCCGACGAGCCCCGATCCAAGTCATGAACCTCCACCAGCAAAGGACGGGAAGCCGACATCACGATCCTGCTCCTCGGAAGCAACGAGTTCCACGGCTCCGAAGGAGAGCCCTACCCAACCGGCTCCAAACTGCTGTACGTCGTGATGACCCGAGCCAGGAAGAAGGCACATCTCATCGTTCCCAACCTGGTGCACGGTCTCTGGGCACCTCTCGTCGCGGCCCTACGGTAGGGCCCTCAACGCCGCCGGAAACCCAGGACTTGGCCAAGGAGTTCACCGGACCCTCAGGCAGCAGTTGACGATCTCTAGCGTCTCCGCAGGTCAGGGATCGGTTCGGTCACGTCCCACTCGATCAAGCTGGCACCCCGGGTTTGGTAGTGAGCCTGCTTCACCCGCTTACGCTGGTCGTAGGCCTCTCTGCCATGGATGCCGTAGACCTCGACATAGGAGTTAGGGCGAGTGTCCGTAAGGACGAAGTCGGGGAAGACGGCGTCGTTTCCGTCGTACCGCACGGGCTTGACATAGGCGCGGCCAGCGTCGGTAAGGGCGTTGGCCATGACGACTTCATGAGAGGAGTCGGCGGGTATGTAGAGCTTGCTGACCAGCATGGCCGCCATGTCGACCACCCGGACGTTGTCCTTGGGGCTGAGTTCGACCAGGAACAGGCCGATCCGGCGGGCCTCGTGTTCGGCGGAGGCCTCGGAGAAGGCTGGGCGGTATGAGCGGCGAAGCCGTTCGTCGAGGCCTGTGGTGGCGAACAGGGCGCCGCGGTGGTGAGCCAGGACGTACCGGACGCCGTACCGGGTCGGTCGGGCATCTCTGATCTCGCCGAGGATGAGTCCCCGGCGCTGTGTGTCTCCGCGTCGTTTCAGGCGGGCGATGCGGAACGTCTCGAAGGCAGCGGTGTTCCGGCGGGCGTACTCCTCCCGGAAGGGGGGCACGACGTACAGGGCCTCGGTCAACTCCTCGTGGTTGATGGAGCATCCGGCGATCTGCTCGCTCAGCCGGGCGTGGCAGACCCACCAGGTGCGTCGTCGCCAGCGCGGATGCCAGGCGGTGAGTTGGGCTTCCTCCCACAACCAGTGGAGAAGGCCGAGCAGGCCGACGGTACGGCGGGCGCTGCCTTCGCGTTGTTCGGTGGAGGCTTTGGCCGGGTCCGGGGCGCCGAGCTTGCGGGCAAGTGCGGCGGAAAAGCGGATAGCGACGCCGTCGTCTCCCTCGTGGATGGCTTCCGTGCTGTATGCGTCGCGGCCGGTCAGCTCCGAGGCGAGTTTGTGGAAACTGCAGCCGGGATCGTGGAGTTCGCCTTCGCCGGGCCATCCGGCCAGGTGGTAGCGGCCAGCCCGACTGCAGCGGATGACCAGGCGGAGTGCTGGTGTCCGGCAGAGGCATTGGCCGTGGCCCACCTCGGCTCTGGCCCGGGAGAAGAGGGCGGCGTAGTCGGTGGCGCGCTCGCGCAGCACGAACAGCGGAAGCGACTTGTCCGCGAGTCGTACGCGGTCGGCTCGCTCACCGCGAGTGTCGTTGTCCCCCTGGCGGCTCTCCGCGTCCGCCAGCCGAGGCCGGCCGGGCTGGTCTGGTAGCAGGACGTCATTCGAGGCGGTCATGTCCGCACTCCTCCGTAGCCGGGATCGGTCATCGGCCGGTGGTGCTGGAGTTCCTCCTCCGCCTCGGCGTGCCGACGCCGCCGGCCGATCTCCAGCATCAGTTTCACCGCCGCGTGGTGAGGGTCCGGGGTATCGTCGGCATCAAGTTGCTCGGCCAGAGCACGCCGTACGGCGGCCTCTTCCGCACGCTGGAGCGCAGTAAGGCGAGAGCGACGCTGGATTTCCAGCGTGATGCGCTGCACCTCTTCGATCAGCTCCTGGACACGGTGCATCATCTCGGCAGCGTCCGGGGGAACCGGCGCGCTTTCGGGGAGTTGCTCGGCCAGCTGCCGGAGTCCGTAGGAGGCGGTCAGCGCCCGGTCCATGACCTGACCGCGTCGGCTGCTCAGCTCGGGCGGGGTGAGCAAGGCCAGGGAGTCCGCGCGTGCCAGTCGGGCCAGGGTGGCCAGCACGTCTCCCTGATCCAGCCCTGTCAGACCGGCGGCCACGGCTGGCTCTAGGCGGCTCGGGTTGAGTTCGACCGGTGCGATCCGGTCTGCCCAGGCCAGCAGGTCGGCGCGCAGCAGCGTCACGGCTGGCGGGTCCAACCCGTAACCGGCGAATGCCGCGTCCGGGAGGTCGGCGACCTGGGCCAGCCGGACGTACAGGTCTTCGCGCACCTGTGTCTCGGGGAGTTGTCGGAGTCCCGCGATTCCACTTACGTAGTCGTCCAGGTAGAAGTCGGGGTCCCCCTGTCCCAGGTGTCGGTGAAGCACTGCCAGGTCCCAGAAGTCCTTGGCAGCCAGGCGGTGTTCAGGAGCCTCCAGCTTGCCGTAGAGGAGGTCGCCGACGGCGGCGACCGGCATGCCTGCGGCGGAGCGGGAGTCGAAGTAGCGTGGCATGCGGGCCATTTGCACGGTGACCGCGCCGTACTCGGCGTGCGTGACCAGCAGGTCGCTGTTCTGGTCGCATTGCCCGATCGGGTGGTAGGCCCAGGTCCGCACCTCCTCAACTCGGTACCCGTGGACGGCCAGCGCGCCGGCGACGGCCGCCCGAACCGCCGGGGTGTCCTGGACCTGGTCCGTGAAGACGTCGATGTCGTGGGCGGGTCGGGCCCCCGCGACCCCAAGGGCATGCAGTGCCAGCGATCCGGACAGGTGGTAGCCGTTCGGGCCGCAGGCGGACAGCACGATACGGGCGACCGCGAGCATTCCATCGGTGTTCATGGTCCGGTCAGCTCCGGGAACCGCTGCTCCCACACCTGCGCGACGGCTTGTGGTGCGAGCCGTTGGGGCCACAGACGGAGCAGAACGTCGCGGTTGATCAGTGCTGCCTGCTCGGTCGCGGTTCCTCGTACCAGGAGTCTGCAATACAGCACGGCACACAGTGCTGCGTCCGCCACGTCCACGAGCGCGGGCACGTCTCCGTCGACCAGATGACGGGGAACGTCAACGACACCCGATCCGGGGCCCGCGAGGGCGTCGAGATCCGCTACCACCTCGAACCCCTGGAACAGGAGAAGGTCACCCACGCCTGGCGCGGTGAGCGTGCGAGCGATGTCCTCGGGTATCAGTCCCTGGCGGGCGGCTTCGTCGATCACTCCCTGCTCGGCGCCCCGCAGGCGCGCCACTCGCGCGAAATCGGGCCGGGGGGTGCTGGCCATGTGGTCCGTTCTCCTTTGGTGATGCGTCAAGTACACGCATTGATTGACTAGTTGCCGCGAAGCCGCCCGTCATCCGCGCCGTTCACCTCTAACGTCACCGAACGGCGGCTTCCCCTTATGGAGAAGTCAGCCGACTGTCGCGCCAACCCCGCCGCAAAATACCCCCTAGGGGTATGTAAGGGTGTGAGAGTGTGGCTTCGACCGCCTGCGATGCACGTCCCAGAACGGAGGACTTGATGACTGACTGCTCCATACCCGTGCCGACCGGTGCGGGTAGCGCGTCCTCGGCAACCAGATTGAGCCGCGCACCACACCCGGCCCTCGCTGCGGGAATGGCTGCACTCGTCCTCGGGGCGCTGGCCGGCTGCAGCGATGCCTCGGGGGGCAAGGCCGATCCGACCGCCGGGGCGACGCACAAGGCCGCGGCACCGGTCCGGCTCCCGGTCCCGGATGGATTCGTTACGGAGACCGGCTGGAGCACGTCGGCGAGCCCCGAGGCCACCGATGTCGAGCCGGGATCCAGCGGCTTCCCTCTGGTCGCTGTCGCTCCCAAGAGCGGTCTGGTGACTCAGGCAGCCGCCGACGGCTCGCGAGTGCGTGCCTTCTCTCTCGCCAGCGGCAAGACGGTGTGGACCTTCACCCCCAAGGCCCTCACGGGCGTCCGTGCCGGTGTCTTCGTTCAGGAGGGCAAGGCCGGGGAGAGGGTGGTGCTGGCCCGCCAGGGCAAGACCAGTGGAAGCGGCCTGAGCACGTCGCGCCGCACGAGCACGATCGATGTCATCGCGGCGGACTCGGCCAGCAAGGCGACCGCCGCCCATCACCTCGACCTGGCGGCGCCTGACGACACGGCCGCCTCCTTCACGGCCACCGATTCCGGCATCCTGGTCGGCCCGGTGACCGACGGCGTGCACGAGAAGGCCGTCGCGATCGACGCGGCCACTGGCGCCGAGCGCACCGTGCAGAAGACGTCGGTGACGGTTTCCGGCTGCGCCTCGGGGTCCTGCTCCGTACAGGCCTCTCCGGCCTTCGCCACCTCCCAGGGCGTCGTCTCCGCCTTCCAGCAGCAGGACAGCTGCGACCAGTGGGCCGAGGGCGGCACCCCGTGCACGTACGGATTCCAGGTTGGTGACGCCTGGACCAGCACCAGCGTGGCGCCCAGCGGCATGCACGTCGGCATCCCGCTCGCGGTCACCGGGCCGTACTTGGTGGCCGCCTGGCACACCAGCGACACTCAGACCGACCCGCCCGCGCTCTCCGACACGAAGAAGACCATCCTGGCGGTGCACGATCTCTCGACGGGGAAGATCAAGGCGCAGGTGAGCTGTACGTCCGCCGATGCGCTCACCCTTCAGCCCGGGTCCGCGCAGTCCTCCACCCACCTTTCGCCGAATGGTGACTTCCTCGTCTCCGGGCAGGCCGGGTTCGACCTTGCCACCGGCCGCGGGCACTGCTTCACCAGCACTACCAGCACCAAGGGCATCGATCTGGCCACCGTGGCCGACGACGGCACGGCGTACGGCATCGTGCACGTCGTCGACGACACGCACGCCACCTCCCTGTACGGGCGGCTGCCGATCGCCCAGGACGGGACGGACACGCCCGAGCACGACTCGGCTCGCGTCAGCCTGCGCAGCGGGACGGCCACGGCGCTGCCCGCAGCGTCCGAGGTTCCGGTCTATGTGGCGTCGGACGGGCACGGCGTCTTCCGCACCCGCGACGTAGTCGCGGTCTATCCCGGTTCCTGACCTCCCACCGCGCTGAGCCCCGAGCATCGTCGCGCCCTACCTGCGGCCGACGCCGCTCGGGGCATTTTGTTGCCCATGAAGTCGGTGCTCGGCCTGCTCTCGCTCGGCCTGTCCCCGGCGTGACGGGCGTGGCGCCGCAGGGGTGGAGCCCGCGGAACGCTGCGGCACCGCAGCGACCGCCTCCTGGGCCGCTTCCATGGCACTGGCCAGCAGATCGTCGGGGATCTGTGCCCCCCGCGCCTGAGCCGTGGTCCGCAGCGCCGCAAGGAAGGCCTCGGCGGTCAGCCCGGACTGCGGGGAAGTCGGTGATCCCCCGGCGGGTGCCGCTCCGGCGATCTTGTCAGCGGTGGCCCGCGAGTTCGCCGCGATGGTCTGCAGGACGCCCGCGGCCCGTTCCTCGGCCGGGCTGGTCGCGGCAGCCCGCGCGAAGTCCGCGCGGTCCTGCATCCGTTGAGCCTGAGCTGCGAAGGTGTTCACGGTGACCGCCGGCTTGTTGCCCTCTGTGGGGGATGGCTGGCGTCGCCGTCCGGCAGCCGCCTGCTCGATCTTCGACGGACCATCGGTCGGCGTCGGCCGACGCCGACGCGGCAGCTGCGGCCCCGCAGCGGCCTCGCGTTGTCCCGCCGCCTGCGCCTGCCCGCTGGCAGGCGTCGGCGAGGCCGGGGAGGGCGCGGCCTCCCTAAGCGCCCAGTCCGTGTGGAACGCACCCCGTACGTAGGCATAGCCCTCTCCTGCCAGATGCTGGGGCACTTCGTCGCCGCGGCCCTGGAGGAAGAGGTCGACGCACTCGTTCGCGCGGCGGCCGGCGTCCGCCCGGTTGCCCGGGCGCGCGTTCTCGTGGTTGAGCAGGCTCATCAAGTCCCGGCGGGACAGGCCACGATCGGGCTGGACGTCGCGTCGTACCGCGGTCCTGACCTCGTCGAACCAGGCCGGGGTCAGTGGTTCGTTGGCCGGCTGCCATCGAGGCGTGGGGCTGTCGGGCGCCGGGCTCGCGTCCACGAGGCTCTCCGCCTCGCCGAGCGTGAGCAGGACGTCCCGGACGCCGCCTTCACCCTGGGGTCCGACGATGCCGAGTTCCTCCATCCGCGTCAGCAGGGCGTCGGCCTCGGCTGCCGGGATGCCGTAGTCGTAGCTCAGGTCCAGCGCCAGGGTGTATTCCTTCGCTGCCACCTGGAGCACGACCGCACGGAAACGGTCCGGATCTCCCACCAGGCTCTCGCCCACCGGCGCGGGCTCGGTCTCTGCTGTGGGGAGTCCGTCCGGCGCGGGCGCCTGCGGGCCGGTCTCCTCGCCCGCTGCGGGCGTCTGCTCGGCCGCCTCGTCGACGGCGGATTCGTAGGTGCCCAGTGGAGTGCTCACGTCCTCGGGCAGGTGACCGTGGAGGTGGGCAATGTGGTCTTCGGCAGCGTGGCGCAGGACGCGCAGGATGTTCCACCGCAGTCCGTTCCGGCCGCCGTTCGCGGCCAGCCGGTTGATCAATACCCGTGCTCCGGACGAGATGATCTCCAGGGTACGGACCCACAACGCCCGCCCGGTGCCCAGGGTTTGACGGTCCGCCATGAAGCGGCCTACGCCAAGCCAGCCGTTGTTGACGGCTTCGCGCACCGCGGACCACACAGACGCGATCCGGCGCCACACCGGATGCCGTGTCAGGGCACCGAGACGCTCCGAGACCGCACCGTAGATGCCCCGGATCGACTCGACGCTGTTCGACAGCATCGCGCGCATACGCCCCTGGTCGTCGCCGCCCGTGCTGTTCCCCGTGCCCTGGCGTCGGGCGGCGAGCCGCTCGGTGAACCAGTGCCAGGCGCGGCCCAGCTGGTCGGCCAGGTCGATGCGCTGGCCAGCGGGCAGCAGCCCGGTCAACCGGTCCGCGCGGGTCGCGGCGGCCCGGTGAAGCCCCCATACCGCCCGCCAGCCACGCGAGTCACGCTGGCCCGACCGTTCCAGGCGCCGCGCCAGGTGCACCGCCCCGTGGGAGATGGCCCGCGCGGTACGGGCTTCGATCGTCCGGTTGATGCCGTGCGCGCGGATGTCACGCAGCGTCGTCTCGGCGTAGGTCAGCAATGCCTCCCGGACGGCTCCGCGGAGTTGCTGTCCTGCCTGGCCGATCGACCGGATCATCGTCCATTCAGGGGTGCCCCAGTAGAAGCCCGCCTCGGCCTCGGCGTTGCCCATCGCCGCTTCGAGGGCGGCGGTGTCACCGGCCTCGACCGCCGGATCCTCGGCCGTCGGCAGGATCGGGTCTGCGTCGATGCTGGTGAGAATCCCGGACAGCGCCTGCCGTGTGACGGCGTACTGTTCCCGCAGCCGCCGTTCGTCCTCGGCGCTGAATCGGGGCCGGGGTATGGGGGCTTGCGTCTCGGCCGGGGGCTCTGCGCCGCGCAAGAGGGCGACGATGTCCTCGAAGTGCCGGTCGAAGTCGTCCTGCCCCGGAACTTCATTTTCTCCCGTGACTGCTTCGGCCGCAGCCATGCGTTCCTCCTCGATGAGGGCCTCGTACTCCTGGTCCACTTCCATGGCTGCCAGTTCTTCGGCGGACACCGGCTCGTCTTGTTCCTCGGTGCGGCGACGAACGCCCTCTTCCGGGTCCGGCTCCCATTCGGCGCTGCTGTAGACGACGCCGTTGACCACCAGGTCATCGCCGATGACGTCCCTGAAGAATTCGAAGTCATCGTCTGCATCCAGTTCGGCCGGCGAAGACGTCTCCTGGGCCTCGGCAGTCAGTCCGGACTCCGGGGTGCTCTCCTCCTCCGCCGACGGCAGCTCGGCGACCATGGCGGTCGACTCCGGCTGGCCCGGATCGGCCGGACCGGGTTCCGGTCCCGTGCTTACGGTGTCTGCGTCGGCCTCCCGAAGGGGTGTGGACTTCGCGCTTGGCGGTTCCTGACCGGGTTCTTGAGCTTGCGCCGGCGCGGTTTCGGGACCGGCGGCAGCGTCGGGGCGTTCGGCGAGACGCGTCTCCTTGAAGCGGGAGAGCAGCCTGGCCCCTTCGTGTTCGCTGTCGAGCAGGGCCTGCACGTCCGGGGTGGCTGCCAGACGGGCCAGCTGTTCCTGCGCCTGGGTGTACACCGCGAGGAGCAGGTGCCGATCTTCCTCGGACGCGAACGCCGTACGTGTCGCCAGGGAACGCCCGGCTTCGGCGACGGTCGTGCGCAGGTCCCGGCAGGCGCCGAGTAGATCGTCGGCCGAGGAGTGCGTGGTGTCGGCCGCGAGGATCGCGCCACGGAAGGCCGTCTGGACACGAGCCGCTTCGTTGGCGTCCGTGACCCCGGTTTCTTCCTGCAGTTCCCGGGCTTCGGACAACAGCAGCCGGCCCGTGACCGAGTTGGCCCAGGCGTCGTAGGCGCTTTCCGTGACACACAGATCGTCCAGGAAGTCGTCCTGGTTCTCGTATGGCAAGTGCTTCGGCACGGTGTTTGCGCCAGGCGCCGGGCCGGTGGCCTCGCCAGCCACGGGCACGTCAGGCTGGTGCTCGTCGGCGCGTGGAGCCTCTTCAGGCGCGGTGGCGGAATCCGGCTCGGGGCTTGGCGATCCAGCAACGGGGGCCGCCGTCTCCGGCAAGGTCTCCGCCGCGGGGAGCGCGTCGCGCGCTGTCGCCGAGGCGGCGGGTGCGGGTGCTGGCGCGAGGGAGCGTGGCGCGTCTGCGGGCAGGTCGACGAGCCCGGCCAGCGACTGCGGAAGCAGGAGGGGTTCGACATGGTCGTCCGGGTAGCCGCCGGTTTCCCACGTGTACGGACGCAGGTCACCCGGCCCGACGACGAGGTCTCCGACGATGAAGACTTCGGTGTCTGCGCTGACGACGGGGCGTTCTCGTACGATGAACGGCAGCCGTTCCTCGGACACGTCGGTGATGCAGTCACCCGGTTTCAGTTCACTGAGGCGGCAGGCGCCGTTGCGTCGGTCGGGCAGCAGGGCCCTGAGCGCGGTCACCCGCTCCAACGTGGCGATGTCGGCAAAGGAGTCCTCCATGCCGCCGAAGTCGATCGGCAGCATCTGCCCCTGTTCCCAGTTCTCGGCGGCCCGGATCCGTGCGACTCGTTCGTCTGCCGTACCCGTGAGGTGAGCCTCCAAGGCCTCCTTGATCACAGTGGCCTCGGTGTCGCTGAGAATGCGCCGTAGCTCCTCGTCGGCTGCCTTCCAGCGGCCCGACTCGCCAATGACCCCGAAGCCCCGCTCACTGCGGGACATGGCGTTCTTGGCCCGCCAGGCCGCCGCCACCAGCTGACGCCGTTCCGGCGGCAGAGCCGGACGGAGCCACGCAAGGACCTTGGCCAGGGTCAGCCGTCCGGCGCGGATCGCTGTCATGACGTCGTCAGAGGTCTTAACGTCGATCTCGATGGCGCCACTTCGGGAGTAGGCGCTGGCGAATTCGTTGCCCGCCTCGTTGTAACCCGGCTCCGACGGCAGGCGAATCCAGCCCTCGTACAGTTGCGGGGTCGTCTTCTTCTTCTGGTCCGTTTCGAAGATCAGTTGGCCGAAGTCCCACGGGCTGAGCTTGCCCAGGGCCGCGGCGATATCCCGGTCGCTTAGTGCCTCGGGTGTGCGCTCCTCCTGCTCGGCGGGGGCCGGAGGCTCGCCGGTGTTCTCGGCGACCTCGGGGGCGGATGCCGGGGCGTCCTCAGCCTGGGACTCCGCAGCCGGCTGCGCCTCGTGGGTGGCGATGAGCGCGCGAAGGCGGGCGTAGTGCTCGGTGACCGTCGAGTTGGACAACTCGGCAATGCGTTCGCGAGCCCGGTCCACCTGTACCTTGACCGGGGCCAGAGCTGCGTCGACGTTCGGCCACACCTGCTGGCCGTCGGGGCTGTACGAGGTACCGGCGAGCCCTATGACCTGCTCCAGGGCATCCCGTGCGGCGGCAGCCCTGACCTTGCGGCTGCGTGCTGCGCGCTCGACGTCGTCCACGGCTTCCAGGCAGAGGATCAGGGCCTGGCGAACCAGCGGGTCGGTGAGTTCCGGCAGGCGGTGCGCTTCAGCGAGCTGGGCGTCGAGTTCGGCCAGCTGGTCCGGGTCGCCGGCGCGGGCCTGGAGCAGGATCTCGAAGGCGTTGAAGGCCTCGGTGGCGAGCAGGTCGATCTGGGCGCGCAGATGTTCCGCGGCCTCGGTCACCAGGGTGTTCAGGGCGGAGCCGGGCTGCGAGAGTTCGCGCTGGGTGTGCCGGAGTTTCTCCTCGAACTGGGCCCAGGGGTTGTCCTGTTCCCAAACGTCGCGGACCTGGTTGTCGCCGAGAGCCTCACGCAGCTCGCGGGCGAGGTTGGGGATCTCGTTTTTCTGTCCACGGCGGATTCCCGCGGTGCCGCGCTTTTTGATCTTCTGGTCGTCCCAAGGCAAGGGCGCGATGGCCGGTTCGGCGTCCTGTGCGGCAGGGGCGGTTGTCTGCTCGTCAGCGGGCGGGTCGTCTGCCTGGTCGGCGAACATGGATGGCTGGTCGGCGCCGTTGAGTGGTTCGCCCGGGTCCTGCAAGGTAGGGGCGGCCTGCTCGGGCTGCCACTCGGCACCGGGATCCATCTGGGCGGTCTGGGCGGTTGCCTCCGTCGTGGTTTCGGTGGTTTCCTCAGTCATGTCAAACTTCCCCGGATGC
>CBFHCJ010000014.1:0-28346 GCA_965654005.1 uncultured Streptomyces sp.
GGCGCCGGCCCCGGAGTCCGGAACGTCAGGGGCTTCTCGCGGGGGCCGGGAGGGGTTGGTGGTCGTGCGGCGGCCGCGTTCGTACGGCAGCAGGGGCGTGCTGGCGTCGGGGAGGTCGGCCGAGAGGGACGGCATCGAGATGGCTGCTCGCTGCCGCTCGATCTGCTCCAGCGGCTGGGTCGGGTAGAGGAAGCGGGGTTGGCCGTCGACGGCGAGCATGAACGTGCCGAAGATCTGCTCCTCCTCCATGACCGTCCGCGTACGGTCGTGGAGGAGTGCCAGGTGGCGGGGGTCGGTGTGTCCGAGCGCCACAGCTTGCGTGAGGGCGGCCAGGGAGTCCTCGCGGGCCTGGTTTTCTCGGTCCGCGTGCTGGAGCAGGATCCATGCGGCGTCGGTGACATGCGCTCCGTCTCGCCCGGCGCGGGGCCAACCGTAGCGGTCTACGATGCGCAGCAGGTCGTCGGTGGCCACCTGCGACAGCTGGAAGTACGAGTCGAGATCCGGGTCGGATGCCGCAAGTTCGGGGGCGAGATCCGGAAGGCACGTCAGCGGCATGGGCCAGTTCGGGTAGCCCAAGGCCTCGTTGACTCGCTGTTCAAGGTCCGGATCGTTGTGCAGTGCTCGGAGGGCCTCGGCCAGGAGGTTCTGTTCGTCCTCGGCAAGGCGTACCAGGTGCTCCCACACGTTTCGGGTTCCGCTTCGGCGGCGCCGTGCTGCGGGAGCGTCCAGTGTCAGATGGGCGACGTCGCGCAGCAGCGCTTGTGCGCGGGCTGCGTTGAACCGGCCGTCGAACGTACGGGGCAGCTGCCGTACACGGGCGACCGGGTGAGGAAGAAGTCCCTCGGGCAGTGCTTGCCGTGCGTGATCGATGGCATCCTCCACCGAGCCGTCGTCATCGAGGACGAGGAGGACGCCGATGGTGCTGCCCAGGGCGTCGTGCGGGAGCACAACGGCAGCTGCATCTCGGACGTGCGGGTGCTTCAACAGGACGGCCTCGACCATCTCGGCGGGCGGTGCATCGGCGGACGGGACCGGGCTCGGTTCGGGGTGCTCCGCGAGCTGAGCTGTCGCTGCGGGCGCGTCCTTGGACTCGTGCCGAGGGTCGGGCATCGGTGCGGCCCCGGTCACGAGGCAACGACCTGTTCGGGCACGCCGGCCCCGGCTCCGCGCGGGTGGGGGAGCGCTGAAAGGTCGCTGAGGCGGAGGGCGGTCTGGACCAAAGTGAGGTGGCTGAATGCCTGCGGATAGTTGCCGACCTGCCGTTTCAACCGGGGATCCCACTCCTCGGCCAGGAGCCCGACGTCGTTGCGCAGTGCCAGCAGCCTGTCGAACAACCGTCTCGCCTCGTCCACGCGGCCGATCATGGCCAGGTCGTCGGTGAGCCAGAACGAGCAGGCGAGGAAGGCGCCTTCGTCGCCGGGCAGCCCGTCGACGCCCTTGCGGGCGCCGTCCGTCGGGTAGCGCAGGAGGAAACCGTCGGGCGTGCACAGCTCGCGCTGGACGGCCTCGATCGTGCCGATGACGCGCTTGTCGTCGGGCGGGAGGAAGCCGACCTGTGGGATCAGGAGCGCGGAGGCGTCCAGTTCCTTCGAGCCGTAAGACTGCGTGAAGGTGTTGCGCTCCGGGTCGAATCCGTGCTCGCAGACCTCCCGGTGGATGGCCTCGCGAAGCCGGCGCCACCGCGTCACTGGGCCGTCGATCTCTCCGGTCTCCAGCAGTTGGATCGTCCGGTCGATGGCGGTCCAGGCCATGACCTTCGAATGTACGAAGTGCTGGCGCGGGCCGCGCACCTCCCAGATGCCCTCGTCGGGCTCGCGCCAGCGCCGCTCCAGGGTCTCGATCAGCCGCAGCTGGAGGCGGTGGGCGCTGTCGTGGCGGTCCAGGCCGGACTGGTGTGCCAGGTGCAGGGCTTCGACCACTTCGCCGTAAACGTCCAACTGGAGTTGTCCGGCAGCCGCGTTGCCGATCCGCACGGGCGCGGACCCCTCATAGCCGGGGAGCCACGGCAGCTGCGTCTCCGGGAGGGTGCGCTCCCCTCCAATGCCGTACATGATCTGGAGGTTGTCCGGGTCGCCCGCGACGGCGCGCAGCAGCCATTCGCGCCAGGCTCGGGCCTCGTCGCGGTACCCGGTGCGCAGGAGGGCCGACAGTGTGATCGCGGCATCTCGCAGCCAGGTATACCGGTAGTCCCAGTTGCGCACGCCGCCGATGTCCTCGGGCAACGAGGTCGTCGGCGCGGCCACGATCCCGCCGGTCGGGGCGTACGTCAGCGCCTTCAGCGTGATGAGCGAGCGGACGACGGCGTCACGGTAGGGACCGCGGTACGTGCACCGGCCGGCCCAGCCCCGCCAGAAGTCCTCTGTCGCCTCCAGGGCATTGCCGGGAACGCTCATCTCGGGGGGGCCGTGGTGCGAGGAGTGCCAGGCCAGGCTCAAGGTGACTCTCTCTCCGGCCTTGACCGTGAAGTCCGTACTTGTGTGCGCGCTCGCGTTCTGCGGCGCGAGCGTGGAGTCCAGCCACAGGGAGTCGGGGCCGGCCACGGCGACGGTCCGCCCGCCGACAGCCCGGATCCAGGGCACGATCTGGCCGTAGCCGAACCGCATGCGCAGGTCAGAGCGCATGCGGACCGCGCCGGATACTCCTTCGACGATGCGAATGAGCTGCGGAGTTCCCGCCTGCGGAGGCATGAAGTCGGTGACCCGCACCGTGCCGTGAGCTGTATCCCACTCCGATTCGAGGATGAGCGAATCGCCGCGGTAGCTCCTGCGGGTGGCGTCGGCAGGCCGCAGGCCAGACGGGCTCGCGGGACCCAACTGCCAGCCGCCATGCTCCTCGCCCCCGAGCAGGCCGGCGAAGACGGCCGGGGAGTCGAACCTCGGCATGCACAGCCAGTCGATGGTGCCGTCGCGGCAGACCAGCGCGGCGGTCCGCATGTCGCCGATCAGTGCGTAGTCCTCGATGCGGTGGTTGGTCATAAAGGTCTTCCCGTTCCGGAGAGCCCCTGTCGGCGACAGGTTGGTGTCGTAGACGCCCGGCAGTGCGGCTCAAGGCGGTGCGGTCAGCGGCATCGGTCATGCGGAGCACGGCTCGGACGCTCACCAAGACCTCGCGGAGTGCCAGGCGGTCTTCCACGGCACCGGCCGCCATCCCAGCGGAGGAATCGGGGCGGCCGACGCCGTCGGCTCTGCCTAGGTTGATCGATTTCAGGTGGCACCGATACGCCGAACTGCGGCCATCTTGTGGCCATGTCGGCGTCACAGCCGCGCGGAGGTCAGGACGCCGGGCGGCCGATCTCCGGCGCCCACGGGGCATACGGAAGAGCTGCGCCATCAGAGATGGCCACAAGGTGGCCACGGTTTGGCGTACCCGTGCCACACGGAGTCGGCAAGAGTGGTGCCCGGGTCGATCTCCCGGCCCGCGCCACAGGGCGTCTCGAACGCTGAGGAGACGAAGGTGCCGCCGACAACCGCTGAACTGATCGAGGATCAGAATCTGGGATATCTGGTCGACCGCCGTACCTTCAGCTTCATCGATGTGGCTGAACCGCTGGAGCTGGCCCGTAAGAAGGTACGCGAAGCACTGACGGACCGGACCGACGAAAGCCGAGTCGATGACGCTGTCCTGGTCACCGACGAACTCGTAGCCAACGCGATCCGGCACGCCGGCGGGCCGGTGTCACTCAACCTCGACTTCTATGAGAAGGGCGTAACTGTGGGCGTCGTCGACCGGGGGACGGATACCACCGTCATCCCGACAGCCCCCGTCTGCTTCCTCGCCGACCTGGATGACGCGAGTCTCGGCGCGATCAGCTTGGACTCGCTGCCGGAGGACGGACAGGGACTGTTCCTCGTCGCCCAGTTCGCGACCGCCTGGGGCGTGGAGCGAACGACCACCGGCAAGGTCGTGACCGCCGCCTTCGATCTGGCCGGGAGCACCGCGTGATCGCTCATGACCTCGCCGCCCGGCACCTGTGTCGCGGCATTCTCGCGCATCCGCTCGGCCTGCACTGTGAAGTACCTGCGGGGCGCGACGCCTCCGCGGGCGCAACGAACATCGGCGGTTTCCTCGACGGGCTGCGGCGCGCGGTCGAGCACGTCGAACACGGGGCGATCTTCTTGGACACGGCTGATTCGTACGGCTGCGGCCATTCAGAGCGCATGATCGGCCGGTTTGTGCGTGAGCACCAGGACCTGCCGCTCTATCTGAGCAGCAAGGTGGGCCGCGTGCGCGGCTCCGCGCCGCACCCGTTCGCCGGCCGGCACATCCATCACCAGTTCGAGCAATCGCTGGAGAACCTCTACGCCGAGCAACTGGACCTGTACACCCTGGAGACCTTCGACTTCGGTCCAGCCGATCTCTATCTCGGCAATGCCATCGACGCGATGCGCACACTCCGGGAGCTGGAGTCGATCAAGGCGATCGGCATGCGAGGACCGCACGCGGATTACACCTCCTCCCCCGAGGAGTGGGAAACGCAGGCGGAGCGGTTCCTGTACCTGTTCCGCCTGATCAAGCCGGATGTCGTCTGGACCCGATTCAACGCGTTCACCCCGGCCGTCCTGCTTGACGGTGAGGACCTGTTCTCCTTCACCGCTCGCCACGGTGTCGGCCTGGTCCTGGCCGCGCCGCTGGCACATGGAGTTCTCACGGGAAGCCGCGCAGCGAGTTCTCCGGCCCACCGATCCGCCTCGCAGGGCCTCGCACGGTTGACACCACCGCTCACGAAGCGGATCTCCGAGGGGCTTCAGACCCTGCGGGACAGCTTCGGTGACGCGCCAGGCACACTGACGCGCCTGGCTCTTCGCTCCTGCTTGCAGCGCGGCGACAACTGCGTCGTTGTCGTCGGCTTCAGCAACGAAGAGCAAGTCGAGGAGAACTACAGCTGTCTGGGACCTGCACTGACGGAGCAAGAACTTGGCGTCGTCGACGAGATCTACGCTCACCTCCGAGGCGGGCTTCAGGAAGACTCTGCGCCGCGTGTCGTCGAGGAAGCGCACGTGTGACAAGGCACTCGACGCCTCTCCGTTTCCAGCTGGTCCCAGCGGGAGGCACTCCACATCGTCGACCACCTCCGGCGGCGGGGCTCCGGGAACCTGCCGGACGAGGCCCGCTCACGCGAGGGTCGGCAAGGAATCGCAGCGCGTCATCCACCTCATCGACCCGTATGAGGCGGCTGGGCGCCGCCGGGCCGGCACTTCAACCGTGACGTTCAGCCGTGATCACGAGCTGTCCGCCGGTACGGGTGACGCCGGAGAGGAAGTACCCGTCGGGGAGTGGTGAGGCGGCACCGGGTCCGACCGCGCACGAGGGTTCGGGTACGGGTTGGAAGACGGTGAGTCGGTCCACAAGACCCGCAGCGAGGAGGCACTCGCTGAGTTTCGAGTGCCCGGCGAGGAGGACCGTGCGCGCCCCGGTCACGGCGAGCGTGGCCATGGCGGCCTCGGGGTCGTCGGGCAGAGGACCGGATGGCAGGCGGAAGACGCTCTCCCCGTGGCTGCCCCGACGCCCCTCCTCGGCCGGCACGCCCTTGGAGATCACTAGATCATGCACCTGGCGCTGTCGCGCGATCGCCGCGACAGCTTCTTCAGAAAGCCCGTCAGGGTAGCCGCCGGCGTCGGTCTGGCGCAGCATGTGCAGCACGGGCCGATGAGATGTCAGAGAAGCGCGCCATGGCCCGAGGACGGTGAGTGCTTCTTCCTCCAGGACGTGGGTCTCGACTTCAACGCCGGCGCGGCGCAGGCGCTCGGAACCCCCCTCGCCTCGGGACGTGGGGTCGAGCACGGCGATCAGGACCCGGGTGATGTGGGCGTCTAGGAGGGCCTGGTGGCAGGCGGGGGTGAGTCCGATGTGGTTGCACGGCTCCAGAGTCACCACTGCCGTGCCCCCCGCCGCCCGGTCTCCGGCGGCCGCGAGCGCGTTGACTTCGGCATGGGCCGAGCCCTTGTAGAGGTGGTATCCCTCGCCGACGGCCTGACCGCCTGCGTCCAGAATCACGCACCCAACGGGCGGGTTCGGGCTGGTGGCGCCGAGACCGCTCGCGGAGATGACGATGGCACGGCGCATGGCTTTCAGCTCCGCCGATGTCGGCATTACCTCTCCTTCAACCGCCGTGGGCAATGGCCTCGGCCAACTCGGCGACCCGAGGGTTGTCGTTTGCTGGACCCATGGCGTCGACTGCGGTGATCGTCTCATGCAGAGTGCGAGCCGACCCTGCTCCCCGGGCGACAGTGAGCGCCAGTTGGGCCTGCTCGACTGCGTGGTCGATCTCCCCGGTTCGCGCGTACGAGGTGGCGAGGCGCGCGTGGATGAGGCCGCGGTCGCGCCGGTAGATCTCCGGAAGTTCGGAAAGCGAGGCGGCCAAGAGCGGGACCGCCCGGTCGGGGCGGTCCAGCAGCAGCCAGCAGTTGGCGCGCTGCCCTTCGAGATAGGCGGGGGTCGCGAAGTCGCCGTGCCCGCTGCGTCCGTCACCGGCGCTCTCGGGACTGGCCGCGAAGGAGATGGCCTGGTCGATGAGCCGGTGGCACGTGATCTCGTCGCCGACCAGAGCGTAGCCGTGGGCTTCCTGCTGAAGAGCTGCCGCCCGCATTTGCGGCGTCAGGACACGGTCGTAGCGCTGAACGGCACGCGAGAGACTGATGCTCTGGGCGGCCTGGCCCGCGGCGGTGGCTTGCTGGGCACGTCGAAAGAGGGTCCAGGCGGTCAAGGTGTCGTCTCCGACCTCTACGGACCACTCCATGGCCTGCTGAGTCCAATACGCAGCCCGCGCAACGTCGTCTTGGTCGGCGGCGCAGTCCTCGTGAAGCCAGGCCGCGGATTCTGCATAGCAGGCCGCCAGGCGCAGGACCTCGTCGCGCATGGGCGGGACCGTGGAGTTAAGCAACTCTTGGAGTACGGCCAGGTTCTGATGAACACCGTGAAGGGCGTGGCGGGGGCCGAGCAGGTTGTCGCTCTGAACAAGCATGTGCCACATCTCCCGCAGATGTATGAGCACGGCGTCGACTTGTGCCTCCGCAAGGTGGTGGTCACGGGTCAAGGCAGCTTCGCCACCGCCAGGACGAAGGGGAAGTGCGGCAGCTCCTCCGGCGAGGAGGAATCGGCGACGGTCCACGGCTGCACCTTCGTTAGCGAGAAGCAGCTGTTCTGCGCGGAAGCCTCCTCGATCCGGCTCTGGCCACAGCGGTGAACGAGGAGTCTCCTCTTGAGCGTCGGTAGCGGGGCTGGTGTTTGCTTCCGGGGGCGGGGCGAACAGCCAAGCGATGGGCTGCTGGAAGAGGTGCTCCAGGATCCGCCGCGTGTCCTTCTGGGGCATACCCTTCATATCGCCGGACATCCACCGGTCGAAGGTGCGCCGGGAGACGGCGACGTCGGCGAGCCGTCGCTCTCCGGTCTCGGCTGCCAGGTCCCGGGCGGCTGCGGTGAAGCGCGCGCCGAAGGTCTGGATGGTGGTCCAGCCTCTCTCCTGAACCAGCTGACGGAAGAGCGTCATCTTCATCCTCATCGCGTGCGCTGCTCCCAACGGCTACTGGGGTGAAGGGGAACCGTGCGAACGACGGTCCAGCAGTAGGCCCGTGGTGTTGCGGTGCTCTGGCGAAGTTCGACGAGGTCCACGCTGGTGATCTCGAGATGCACGGGCGGCAGCGCGCGCAGGCGAGCGACGCTGTCGATCACAGGACCGGCAGGCCGGCGACGGTTGTTGTACTGGATGCCGAGGTGCGGTCGGAAGGCGGTTGTTGCCGAGCCGCCGGGTACGCCGACCCGCCGGCCGAGGGCGTGCAGGGCAGCATGCACCCGAACAAGGGGAGTCCAAGGAGAGAGGCTGAAGCGCACCGCGCCCCGTGATCCGGCGAGAGGGTGTGCGAGAAGCCGGCACTGCTCCAACGGCATCCGCTCGGACAGCTCGGCGAGGAGTTGCACCTGGTCCTGCGAGACGTCCGCGGTGTCTCCGATCCGGGACATGGTCACGTGTAGCCCGTCGCCAGGTACGGGGTCCATGCCCAGATGCACGAGTTCCTTCTGACAATGCCGGGCCTGGTCGAGCAGGGCCGGGGCATCAGGGAATGTGAGCATCCAGTAGTATGCGCGGCGACCACGTGGCCATCCAGGCCGAGACCAGTGATCGTCAAGCCAGTCTAAGGCGGCGAATGCCTTCCAGTCGTGCTCGGTGATCGTCCGGGAATCGTTGAGGTCAGCCGGAGGCGCGGGCGGGAACGCCTGGGGGTCGGCAAACAGCTGCGGCGTCACGGGTCTCCTCACTGGATCCGCGTACTGTGCCGGAGCCCGGACCCGTGCCGCAGGCCATAGAGACTCTGCGTGCGGGCTCCTCCGCAGGGTTGGTGGGGATCGGACAGGTCATGGCGGTCCATGCCCAGGGGCGGGGGCCATTGCGCCCGAGAATGCAGTCTCCGCTGGTGCCCAGCCGTCGGCCCGCTCCGGCAGTGCGACTTAGCATCACAATCCATTTCTAAGCCCCCACTCAATGAGCGCTCCATGTCGCCTCGTGATCATCGCTGCGGAGAGTGCTCAGGCGGAAGGCGAGCTGCTCCACGGCTGCTCCGTCGCCTTTGTCGGCGCGTCGTATGAACGAGCCCAGGGCGTGCAGGTCCCGCATCCGGGTGAGGACTGGGAGTCCCGACCACTGTGCTGGGTCGTACCCATAAGCGTGGGCGAACGCCGTGAGCTCCTGCTGGGTGCGTCCAAAGCGAACGCCCTGGAAGGTGTTCGCGAGATCGAGCTCGCGTGGGCCGAAGGCGGCCTCGTCCCAGTCACCGAGCAGTGCGCTGCCTCCGTTCCACAGGGTGTTTCCGGGGTAGGCGTCGCCGTGCACGAGCCCTTCGCCCAGCGGGAACTCCAGGTGGCTGTACGTGTCGAGGGCCGCGGCTACGGCTTCCTGAAGCCAGCTTCGGTCGCTGCTGGAGAGGGCGGTGCTCCGGTCCACGGTCTCTTGAAGCGTGGCAAGGGGCTGGTAGGGAGACAGTTTGACGGGCGGTGGCGGCAGGTTGTGAAGCTGGCGGAGGAGCCGGCCGAGATGCTCGGGCGACGGGGGCGGTCCGTCTGGCTGGGGGTAGTGCGTCCAGAGGGTGATCGTGTGGGGCGGGCATTCGATCGGTTGCGGCACGTTGATCGTCTCGGTCACGGCGAGGCCCTGGTCGGCGAGCCAGCGCGTCAGGGCTACGGATCTGGCCACGGCCTCGCGCTGGTTCCAGGGGCTGACACGGGCGACGATGCCGTCTTGGGGGAGAAGGTAGACGGAGGTGGCGTGGCGCCGCAGTGGAGTCAGGCCGTGGGCGGACAGCCCGAGGGTGCGGCACGCGTCTCGGATGGCGTCTTCTTGGGCTGCGTAGGTCGTGGTCATCACAACGAAGGTATCTGGCTTCCGGCGTTGATGACGCGGTAGCTCCTGGCAAGGTCGGCAAGGTCGCGGACGTCGCGATTCCCGGCGAGGGCCGGCTGCCGCAGGAGCGCGGCGACGCGGTCCATGGCCTTGCCGAGCTGCTGGATGCGGAGCTCCGGTGGGAGTGCGAGGATCTGCCGCAGGCGCACGGCGGCGCCGTCAAGGTCTCCCTGGGCGAGCTTGGCGGTGGCGATGTCGATGACGGCCAGGGCCTCGTCGCCGTACGAGCGTTCCTCGGGCGGGCCGGTGACGTACCGCTCGACGGCCGCAGTGGCGTGTCGCTCGGACTCTGCGTGCTCGCCGAGGAGGGCAAAGGTGCCGCCGAGGTAGTACTCCTGCTTGGCGACCGGGAAGCTGAGCAGACCGCCGAACTGTTCGACCTCGTCCTTCTCCGGTGTCTCCTCGCGTGCGCGACGCAGCCGCTCGACGGCCGCGAGCGCGCGGTCGCGGTCGCCGAGGCGGGCGGCGGTGCGGGCTTCGATGGCGGCGATGCGGATGCGGGATTCGCCGGCGGGGGCGAGGACTGCGGCGTGTTCGGTGAGCTTGAGCGCCATGCGGCTCTGCGGGGACCACTCGTTGATCAGTGCGGTGGTTCCCCGCGTCCAGGCACGGAGACCGGTGTGATCGGCTTGCTCGGCGCAGGTCCATGCGGTCCGTACTTGGGCCATCGCGGAGCGGGTGTCTCCAAGGTTCTGGGAGGCGTGCGACAGCAACAGGCAGGTCGTGCCCGCCAGAAGGAACAGTTCCCTGGTCTGCCGAGGGCGCTGCCGCCCTGCGAGGAGGGTGAAGATCTGGTCGCGCACGTCGAGGAGTTCACCGAAAAGCGGGAAGAGCGGTGCATGCACGTAGTCTGTGGCGATGCGCGAGATCTCGAACGAGAGGTCTTCGAGGGTGTCGTCGGTAACGTTGCTGGGGATGACGGACTCGGCGAACTCCAGCGATGCGGCGGCCGCCTGGACGGACAAGGCACGCAGATCGTGAGCGTCCTGGGGCGAGCCTGCGGCGCCCTCCGGATGGAGTCGCACGACTTCCGGTGGCGCGCCGAGTGCGTCGAAGGAGTCGACGGCCTTATCGATGTCTGCGGGGATGCCTGGCAACAGGGGTGAACGAGGAGTCTCCTGTTGAGGGTCAGTGGCGGGGCTGGTGTCGGTCTCCGGGGGTGGGGCGAACAGCCGGACGACGGGCTGTTGGAAGAGGTGTTCGAGGATCCGGCGGGTGTCTTTCTGGGGCATGCTCTTGATGTCGCCGGACATCCACCGGTCGAAGGTGCGCCGGGAGACGTTGACGTCGGCGAGCCGTCGCTCTCCGGTCTCGGCGGCAAGCTCCCGTGCGGCCGCGGTGAAGTGCGCGCCGAAGGTCTGGACGGTGGTCCAGCCCTTTTCCTGAACGAGCTGACGGAAGAGCGTCATCGTCTTGACCTGCATCGCACACTCCTCTCTGCCGGGCCGCAGTCAGCTCTGCTCGTCGAACGTCAGCAGCGGAACGTCGTAGAGGCTTGCCAGGCGGGGCCGTGTGAGAGTTGGTGTGGCGATCTCGACGACAACCAGCTCCGCGATGAACTGCACCTCGGCCGCGAGGAGATGACTCATACGCCCATCAGCCGAGTCGTGGTCGACGGCGAAGACAAACGCCTGGCCTCGGCGGAACTGTGTGGCGCGCATGAGGGTCCTCACTGGTTCTCCGGTCCGTCTCGGGCCTGGGCCCGTATGCAGGTCGTAGAGGCTTTGAGTACGGGCTCCGTCGCGGTGGGCGGGGTCGGTCAGGTCACGGCGGTCCACGCCCAGGGGCGGGGGCCATTGCGTCCGAGGAGGCAGTCCAGGCGATGCCGAGCCTCCGGCCCGAACTGAGGGTGGTCGTTGGTGTGCTGCAGCGCATACGTCGTCATACGCAACTCCCGTATGTCACGCATGGTCGGAAATCCCGGCCATTCCATGACGTCGAGCCCGTACGCCGCGGTGTACTGGTGGTATTCATGACGGCTGACTCCTCCAACCGAGCTGATCTTCACCGCAGTCGACACCAGGTCCCATTCGGGACGGCCGACGGAGCAGCGTTCGAGGTCAAGGAGGTAGGCGGTGCCGTCCTCCACGACCGCGACGTTGCCGATCCAGGCGTCTCCATGGACGACGCAGCGCGGCAGGCCCGCCGGCAGGAGATTCCATGCGGAGCGTAGTTCTCGGACGCGCTCGTGCAGCCAGACTCGCTCCGCCTTCGAAGGAAGCTCAGCTGCATCGATGCGCTCAGGCAGTCGCACGAACGGGTCGAGCTGGCCGACAAGGAAGTCGGGGAGAGGCAGGCTGTGGAGCTTCTTAAGTAGCCGGACAACGTCAAGAACCGTGCCGGGGCGGTGCGCCGGAAGTTCGTGCCAGAAGGTGACGGCGCGACCGTCCACGCTGACAGGCTGATCGACTCCTTCCAGGGGCCGGACGGCGTGAAGACCGTTCTCGGCGAGCCAGCGCGCCAGCGCCACTTCGCGCGCCGCCGCGGCGAACTGCCCTGGCTTCGTGATCCGCGCGACTACTCCGCCGGGCAGTCTCCACGTCTCGTTCTCGGCAATCCGGATGGGGTCGGCTGGAGCGGTGGGGAGTCCTGCGGCTGCCGATGCCCGTGCGAGTACGGTCATACCGGCACCGTAGCGATGATTCGATCGCACAGGGACTCGGTATCGGAGCTCCGGCGATGGGGTACTGCCGTCTGGACGAGCTCGTGCATGTCCGCAGCCGCTCGCCGGGAGGTGAGGTGCCCGACTTCGTCGAGAGCCGCGTGGCCGATCACGGTCGCCTCCTGTGGGTCCCCGGTCAACATGGTCAGGGAGGCGAGCTTGGTCCGGGAGATCGCCCGCGAGCGCACGTATTCCTCAGTGTGGTGGTCAACTGCGTACTGCAGCCGGCGCGCGGCGCGATCTGGATCGAAGCCGGACCGCGCAAGGTCGTACAGGGCGTGACCGGTGTCTCCCTGGTGCTGGGCCTCGTCGTAGTAACGCATCCACAGAGGGTCGTCCTGAGGGTTGGCCTGATCGAAGCACTCGTCGGCGAGGCCGATCGCGCGGAGCGTCTGTTGCACGTCACCCATCTTCGCGAAGGCACGAGCGCGGGCGGCGTGCAGCATGGCCTGTTCGGTGGCGGTGAGGCGGTCCGAGCGCGCGAGGCCGACTTCCGCGTACGTCAGGCCGAGGTCGGGGTCACCGGTCCAGATCTCTTGGCGAGCCCTCATCGAGTAGGTCTTGGCACGAAGATGCCAGTCACCCGCTTCCTCTGCGCACGCAGTCGCTAAGGCGAACGCGCGGCGGGCATCGGTGTGATGGTAGGCGTCGAATCCGCTTGCGCCGACCACGACGGCGAGCCACGCGACCGTGGAGAACAGGGGTGCCCTCAACAACTCCGGGCAGGGACACCGCAGGCAGGCCGCCGCCCACTCCAGCTCGGCGGCGGCGACGCGCCGGACGAGCCCGCCGCCGCCATCGCGGTGGTCCCACGCCGAAAGCCGGGTGGCGGCATCTGCAAGTTGGTCGATGTGTTTGGGGGCAATGGCCTCGGGTAGGCCGCCGGCCTCCACAGGTGAGGCCAGATCCGTGAGAGCAGTCACGGATAGGGCGGCGACACTGCTGACGGCGAGGAACTGGCGACGGTTCACGGGCTCAGTCCTGTCTTCGGAGGGACGCGGCTCCTCCAGGATGCGCGACTGAGTAGGGCGCCCCCGGACGGCCGAGGCCGTTCTGTCAGTGATGACCGAAAGATTCCCGGTTCCGGCCGTGTTCATTACCGACGGCGACGCCGGTGCGAATCCAGCAGCCGACCTGGTCGTGGTCTCCGGGGGTGGGGCGAACAGCCGGACGACGGGCTGTTGGAAGAGGTGTTCGAGGATCCGGCGGGTGTCTTTCTGGGGCATGCTCTTGATGTCGCCGGACATCCACCGGTCGAAGGTGCGCCGGGAGACGTTGACGTCGGCGAGCCGTCGCTCTCCGGTCTCGGCGGCAAGCTCCCGTGCGGCCGCGGTGAAGTGCGCGCCGAAGGTCTGGACGGTGGTCCAGCCCTTTTCCTGAACGAGCTGACGGAAGAGCGTCATCGTCTTGACCTGCATCGCACACTCCTCTCTGCCGGGCCGCAGTCAGCTCTGCTCGTCGAACGTCAGCAGCGGAACGTCGTAGAGGCTTGCCAGGCGGGGCCGTGTGAGAGTTGGTGTGGCGATCTCGACGACAACCAGCTCCGCGATGAACTGCACCTCGGCCGCGAGGAGATGACTCGTACGCCCATCAGCGGAGGCTTCCTTCAGGCCGGCCGAGACGTGGATGTGGGGCGCCAGCCGGTCGCGCTCGGTGTCCCAGGCGAGGGTGCCGCCACCGAGCGCCTCAAGGGTCTGGACCTCGACCGCGTCCCAGAGTGGAGCCTCCGGGTTGTCCATGGCCCCGCACGTTCCCACCAGCCGGGCGTGGCGGAATCCGCCGACGAAGGTCGGGATGTAGCCGGAGCGGACCTCGTTCTCGACGCAGAACTTCTCCAAGGCATCGAAGAAGTTCTCACCGTGATCGATGGCGAGGACGAACTCGCGTCCTCGGGTGATCTTCGTGGAACGCATGAAGGCTCCTCCGGATGCGTAGTCAGCAGTACGGGCTGAAGGCGTGCTCGATGACTGTCCGATCGGAGCCGGAGCGCAGGTGGGCCAGGAGCAGAAGTCGCGCCTTGCGGGGGTCGAGGGCGCCGCTGCGGATCAGCCCCCGTCCCAGCAGATCCCGTTCCGAGCCTGGAAAACCGTAGGTGCTGGCCAGAACGCTTCCCGCCCCTGTGCGCGTAGCAAGCACCACGGGGATGTGGCTGGCGATCTTCTCAAGTCGGCCGACCCAGTCGGCTGGCACGTGTCCGGCTCCGAAGGCCGAGACGACCACGCCGTCCACGCGCTGCTCGATGCCGTCGAGCAGTACCCCGCTGCTGCCGAGTGTCGCCTCGATGATTTCCACCTCCGCCTGCTGGCTGAAGGGAAGCGAAATGCCGGTGCTGCGCGCATGGGTGAAGTGGAAGCGGGGGGTCGCTTCGATGACGTGGCCGACAGCGCCAGCTCCCGGAGAGGCGAAGGCGCCGACGCTGGTGCTGTGGATCTTGCGGACGTGGCGGGCTGCGTGAATCTCGTCGGCGAAGACGACGAGCACACCGCGCCCGTCGGCCGCAGGGCTTGCGGCGGTGCGGACGGCCGCGAGGAGGTTGGCCGGACCGTCAGCGCCAGCCATGGATGAGTTGCGCATCGCGCCGGTCAGCACCACGGGGGCGTCTGCCCGGTAAAGGAGGTCAAGCAGGTAAGCCGTCTCCTCCAAGGTGTCGGTCCCTTGGGTGATGACGAAGGCTTCGACACCTGCCTCCGCTTCTTGGTGCAGCAGCCCGGCCAACTCGGCGATGTCGTCGACAGTCAGACAGGCCCCTGGGCACTTCCGGAAGTCGACCGTCTCCACCTCCGCGATCTGCTCCAGTTCGGGTGCCTTGGCGATCAGGTCCTTGGCGGTGAGCCGCGGTTCAACGCCATCACTTGCGGAGCTGGAGGGGGGCTGGGTCATCGCGATCGTGCCGCCGAGGGCGACGATGCGCATGCGCCGATGAGACGGAGCGGCCGGAACGGGCAAGGGAGCGCCTTTCGCTTGGTCGGGACGGAGGGGCATGAGTCGGTCCTGCCCTTCAGCGGTCCGCTGGAAGCGCGCCGACGAAGGGAAGGACTTTATCGAGGGCGTCGAGGGTGATCAGACGGCTGCGGGGATGCACGAGGCCGCCCACGCCGCTCATGCTGAGGGCGTGGCAGCGCTGGACCAGCCATGGCCAGTCGATCTCCAGGTACCCGGCCAGGTCACGAAGCCTGCTGGCCGGGGTCGGGCCGTCGGTGACGCTGGTAGCGGCCGCGTCGTTGAAGATTTCCCGATAGGCTCGCAAGTCCGGTCGGGCGGTGATCGTGTCGGCTCTCCAGAGAGCTTCGGTCCGCACCCAGTTGGCCACGACAGCACGCTGTCCAGTGGCCAGGGCGAAGCCGTCGACCATGGCGTACTCAGGACGGACCGTCACTTGGACATGGATGCCGTGCAGTTCCATCAGGGCGATAGCCAGGAACAGCAGGATCTTCTCGTATCGGCTGCTCCGTGTTACCTCGGTCTCCGGGATGCAGAACGTCCGGGACATCGCTTCTGATGCTCCATCGAACCGGTCCGCCAGTGACTGCAGATACGCGACCTTGTGCTCGAAGAACAACCATGCTGCGGCCTGTTCCCCGGTCTGCTCCCGGGTCCAGAACACCGGTGGTTCCGATACACCGTTGAGGCGCCGCTGGATGTGCTGGGCGCAGAAGGCGGAGCCGAGCCAGTTGGAGCCGACGGTCGTCAGCTCCGGCCTCGTCTCGCGGCTGACGGCAGATCGCGGCAGCGGCAGGAAGGTGTCCATGAGCTGACGTTCTTCTTCCAGGGCCCGGTCATCGGCCAGCAGCCCGTCGTCGAGCTGAATGAGCGACCAGAGGATGCCATAGGTGAGGTCGTCGAGTTCCTGGGCGGCAGGCAGCATCAGCGCGCCGTCGCGGCCGGGAAATGTGGCCAAGGCCCTTCGTGCGTTCGACGAGTCCACCACGTAGAGCTTCATGTCCTCGGCGCGCTCATCGACGCCGACCAGCAGACCGCGCCGGGCCGGCCGAAGGAACCGCCTGAGCGATTCGGGGTCACTCACCGCGACGCGTACCGTCTCCTCGCTCGCCGAGGCGGGATGAAACTGGACAGCCGCAGTCGTGCCATCGAGGAAGTTGCGCCCCGCGAACTCCCATGAGTCGGTGACCTCCCGGGTCGCGGACATGAACAGCCTGGAAGTGGGCCATCGCTCCCCGATAGCGATCGATGCGGCTAAGCCGCCATGGTCATGGACAGCCTTCGTCGCATCGAACACGTCGGGCGCCGGACTGAAGAGCTCGGCGCAGGAGAACTCGAAGAGGTGCTCCAGTACACGGGCCGTATCGTGCTGCGGCCGCCCGTACCAGTCCCCGGCAAACCACCGGCCGAAAGTACGGCGACCGACCGTGACCCCCGCGATTCTGGGAGAGTTGCTCTTCCGGGCCACCTCACGCGCGGCCCGCTCGAAGTGCTCGCAGAACACGACCCAGTTGTCCCATCGGCGTTCTTCCAGCAGAACGCGGAACAACGTGGGTCGGGTGTGCATCTCAGACCTTCCTGGGGGGTGAAGGCAGGGGAGCGTGCATCCGGCTACGTGAGCTGGGTCACCCCGCAACTATGCTCGCGCAACAAGCCTGTTGGCAAGCCACACCGTGCAACTTGCATAGTTAGACCTGCAGTCTGTTGACCTGAGGAGTGTCGTGGCACACTGCATGAGCCACGAGCCATACGACGGGGAGAGGAACTTGACGTGACTGAAGCGCGCTCCGCCCCGACGGTTCTCCAGATCGTCCTGGGGCGGCGACTTGCGGCACTGCGCGATGTCGCCGGCCTCACCGCCGCGCAGGCCGCCAAGCGCCTGCGAACAGCCCAGACGACCATCACCAGGATGGAGAAGGCTGAGACCGCCCTCAAGTACGCCAACGTCAAGACGCTTCTGGAGATCTACGAGGTCAGCCCGACTGAGATTGACGAGTTCCTCGGTCTGCTCGACCACGCAAGTGACCCTGGCTGGTGGCAAACCTTTCGCGACGCGTTGCCGAGCTGGTTCGGCGTCTACGTTTCCCTGGAGGACGCCGCCACCCAAATCCGTGTCTACGAGCCCCAGGTGATACCAGGGCTCCTGCAGACAGGGGAATACGCCCGCGCCGTGCTGAAGGTTGGACTGCCACAGCAGTCCACCGAGGTTTTGGAGCGCCGCGTCCGTCTTCGCGCCGCACGGCAGGAGCTGCTCACGCGTTCGACCACAGACCCTCCTCAGCTCTGGGCTGTGATCGAGGAAACCTGCCTGCGGCGAAAGGTCGGCGATCGCGACGTGATGGCTGCTCAGCTCGATCGTCTGATCCACATCGCTGAACTGCCGAACGTCACCTTGCAAGTGTGCACGTTCGACGTTGGCCTTCACCCTGGAGGGTTCGGGCCGTACACCATCTTCCGCTTTCAAATTCCCGAACTGCCCGATATCGCCTGCACTGACAGCCTGAGCCGCGCTCACTACACCGAAGACCCGCGAGAGACGGCCCTCTATCGAGAGGCTTTCGATCAGATGAGCGCTTACGCACTATCAGCAGACGACACCAAGAACTTCATCGGTGACGTCCGCAAGGAGCTATTCCAATGAACAACTACGTCGACCGTGCAGCCACTGAGCTCGGTGAGGCACAGTGGCAAAAGCCCTGGAGCGGGAGCAACGGCGGGCAATGTGTAGAAGTCAAGCGCCTGCCGGATGGGCGTGTGGCCGTGCGCCAGTCCACGGAACCGGATGGGCCAGCGCTGATCTATACCTCCGAGGAGATGGGCGCCTTCGTCGCGGGCGCTAAGGCCGGCCAGGCGGACTTCCTCCTGTCATAGCGACCCACCACAGCTTCAAGGCGAATGCTCGTCACACGTAGTCAAGGGAGGATAATTCGTTGGCCGATCCACAGGGGTTAGCGCCCATCGACACCAGCAAGCCGCACCCCGCCCGCATGTACGACTATTACCTCGACGGGAAGGATAGCTATCCCGTTGACTGGGAAGCGGCGGATCGTGTGATATCGCTATTCCCGGACATCAAGACCGGCGCACGCGTCAACAGGAGCTTCATGCACCGAGCTTCTCGGCTCCTGGCCGAATGTGGCGTTCGCCAGTTCCTCGACATCGGGACCGGTATCCCGACTGAGCCGAATCTCCACCAGGTCGTCCAGGGGGTCACTCCCAGCACGCGAGTGGTGTACGTGGACAACGACCCCATCGTTCTGCGTCACGCAGAAGCGCTCTTGCGGAGCGCTCCCGAGGGGTTGACCAAGTACATAGCGGCTGATGTCAGGGAGCCCGAGAAGATCATCAAGGGTGCGAAGGAGGTTCTTAACTTCGATGAACCGGTCGCCCTATCCATGGTGGCTCTCCTTCACTTCGTGTCCGACGACCACAGACCCTACGAACTGGTGAATCAACTGCTCGACTCGCTTCCCCCCGGGAGCTACCTCATGCTCTCGCATGTGACGGGGGATTTTGATCCGGAGACGTGGGGCCAGATTGTCGGCATCTACCGCGAGAGCGGGGTACCGGCTCAGGTTCGCTCTCGTGACGAGTTCTCTCGGTTCTTCGAGGGCCTTGAACTCATGGAGCCAGGCATCCAGGTCGCTACGAAGTGGCGACCCGAACCTGATCAAGAAACCGACGCCCAAGTTCCCCTCTACGTCGGAGTAGCGCGGAAGCCGTAGGGAATTCTTGGGCGAGCTCGCCGATGGGGCCCGGAACGATGCACGCTGGCTGCGCGAGTGCCTCGAGGAGCGTGCCGGCCATTTAGTGCCACTGCGTGCTGCGGAAATGCTGATGCGGTACGTGGACGTCCAGGTTTCCGCCAACCCGGATCGTCCTGTAGTTCGGCGGGAACTGGTCCGGCTGGAGGGCGATTTCCTTGCTTGGTACGGCTGGCTCGGGAGGCGCTCCGGCCTGAGTCGACCCCGCTGTCGCAGACGCTGGGCTATCAACTCGACGCCAATCTGCATCCCTGCACGCCGGGTGAGATCCGCGAGAGGGGGCCGGTCCGTACGGGGGGAGCCTCGCACCGACGCACGGGCACTCGCGGGGCGCGGGGCAGATGCCGCGGCCAATGACGGACCGCGGTTCACGGTGTGGGTCATTCGTCGGCCCCGCCCTACACCGTGCCGTCGCCGAGGTCTGCGACGGCGGTCGACGAGGGAGTCGTGGGGCCGGGTGGGGATCGGGTGCTGCACCAGTCCGGCGTGGTCCTCACTGTTCCGGACAGGCATCCACCCTGATAAGGGCATTCACGACTTCGATCAGCTGACCTCGAGCGCATACGTGGTGGGGCGGCCGGAGGCAACGACTTCGGATCCGAGGGGTTCGCGGCGCGGGAGCCACCCCGTACCGCGAACCCCTCAATTGGCTGCCCTAAATTAGAAGGCCGCAGTGCGGTCTTCGCTGCGCGGATCGGTCACCTGGTGCTGGGCGTAGACGCCCGCGCGCGACTTACGACGCCAGGGACGCGCGTGGGTCACTGAATTGGCGGCGGCCTCGGAACCGTCGTCGAGGTCCATGACCGCCACCGACGGTGATCCGTCCTCAGGGCACCGCTCAAGCCAGTGGCCGTTGGGAGCGATGATTCCGGACGGCGCGGTGGCGCTGTGCTGCGTCGGCACCGAGAAGCTGACCCAGTAGCTGTTGACCGCAGCGTGGCCTTGGGCTTGGGCGGCGGCGTTGCCCGGGGAGATACCGGTCGTGGAGAACAGGACGCAGTCGACGTCCAACTTCTCGTACTCGGCGAACAACTCCGGGTAGTGGATCTCCATGCCGAGCAGGCAGCCAAAGCGCACACCGTCGACGTCGAAGGTCACCGGCGAGATGCCCGGCGAATACATGTACGAGACCTTCGTGTTCGACAGCAGGCGCTCGTCGTAACGCGTGACAACCTCACCGCGATCAGAGATGACGTACAGGCTGTTGTGCGGACGGTTCGGCCCGGTCAACCGGTGTACCGAGGCGATCACCGTCCACAGCCGCAACTCCCGTGCCAACTCGACGATCGCAGCCAACTCCGCTTGCAGAACTGGCCACTGGCACCGATCCCAGTCCGCCGGACCGACCGTGTCCGGGCCGTCGACAGACATGACGAGCTTGCTGGGAAAGCAGATCGCGCCTTCCGGGAAGTGCACGATCCTCGCGCCCCGATCACTCGCCTCGCGCATCAGAGCACGGACCTGACGACCGCTTTCGCGCAGCGCGTCAACATCTCGGGGGTCTTCATGAACGGGGGTCTGCGCGACGGCGAGCCGTACGCTCTTGGGGTTCCTTGCTTCCGACATGACGTCTCCTGATGGAGTCGGACGGAAGTGCCGGAGGGCAGACGTGTAGGACTCGCCGGTCTTGGCGGCGCGGGCGCGTACCTGGCGCTTGAAGTTCCTGCGGGCTGTCATCGCGGCCTTCCACGCCTTGAGCGACGGTTCCCCAGCAACCTCGCCCGAGGCGATCGGGCTGCGACAGCGACCTGAGACGCTGGTCCCTTTGCCTCCGATGGGAGACCGTGCTGGGGACGGTCGCGGGAGGTTCGGCGTAGGCCACGCCATCCGTCATCATGCCGTTGGCCACGGGCTCCGTCAATCTGGCCGCCGTCACGCTCGGCTGGGGGTCGTGGACCACGGACAGCGCGCCCCTTCGTGTGGCCGGCGCCGCATCATCGGGCGGCTGTCCTCGGCGGCGCGAGTCGATCGCCGCCACGGTCGATCCCGAGGACGCCGGGGTACGGCCGGGCGTGGCTGTGATCCACAGTGTGAAGGTCCCCACCAGCGGGCCCGCGCTCCGCACCCTCCTGGTAGGGGTGGCGCGCCGCCGAGAGAGCTGAGCGGCCGCACCGCGGTGGCTGGGCGTGACGTGCCGGCTGCCACGGCTGCCCAGGCGGGCGTGCTCAGCCCGGCCGGTGCTGCTCGCTGAACGCAGCCTTGCCCGCATCCGATCGCGTATCGGTCAGGGGATCGTCGATGATCAGGTGAAACCGCCAGCCCTCGAACGAGGACAAGGCCTCGCCCAGTTCGTCCCACGACAGCGTCCGGCCGTCGACCACGACCCGCATCGGGCCGCCCTCAAGATCCGCGACCAGCCGGCCCGCCGCCTCCCTGTTGGCCACTTTCCACCCCGCGCCGTGCGGGTCCGGCTCCAGGTAGCAGCGGCCGATCTCCGCTTCGGCCTCAGCGCGTACCCGCGCGGCCATCTGGTCCACGTCGGCATCGTGATCGCCGAGCACCGTGAACTCGAACCCGTCGTCCGTGTCCCGGCGTTCTTCGACCAGCCGTACCGAGATCCCGGTGGGGGCGCGCCAGAGCCGGTAGCGCAGCACATGGCGACTCCCATCCTCACCGACGACCTCCACCGGACCGGGAGCAACCGGGAGCCGCGGCATGCCCGTCAGCGCCGCGATCCGCACATCCAGACACAGGTCGCACAGCGGGCCCACGTTGCTCAGCCACTGATCCGCCGGGACTCGCCCACATTCCCGGCACCCGGTCCCAGCCTGCACTTCGTCCATACATTTCCACCTATTGCTCAGCCGGCTTGCTTCGGGGCCGCGACCGGGCCGAGATTGGCTTGGGGACAGGGCCGCTGAACCGGCCCGCGCCGCGTACTCGCCGACCGTAGAGGTCAACGGCAACTTGACCCGACAGGCATCCCTAATTTCCCGATTTCCCGACGGCTCCCGGACGCACGAGGGAGCTCAGGGTGACCCGCGCTGTGCGCCCGTCGTAGCCGACGGGAACGAAGTCGATGGCATAGGACGTGGCGAACGAGGCCGTGCCGTGGCTG
Organism: uncultured Streptomyces sp.; assembly: GCA_965654005.1. Lineage (GTDB taxonomy): Bacteria > Actinomycetota > Actinomycetes > Streptomycetales > Streptomycetaceae > Streptomyces. Next base: position 21,816 of record CBFHCJ010000014.1, read on the forward strand.
GGAACGCGATTGGCTGGACTGTTCTGGACAAGCCAGCGGCCAGAGAACGGGTAAGCCAAGCCGATCATCACTCTATCGGCGCATCGATTCATGAAACCCCAGCGATGCACTGCAACACCCCGTGAACCTCACCCGTGGAGTGACTAAGCGACAACCTGCTCCAGGCCGTGCTGGAAGCGACCTGGGACGTACCACGGCAAAGCGTCAATGCTCGAAGAGCTCGAAGAACCATAAATAACCAGTTCAGGGCGCATTTTCTCTTTAGGACAGGCACCGCCCGGCGCCGGGAAGACGATGCTCGCCGAGCGGCTGCCCGCCATCCTGCCGAGGCTCAGCCGGGAGGAGTCGCTGGAGGTCACCGCGGTGCACTCGGTGGCGGGCCTGCTCCCGCCCGGCAAACCCCTGATCGACGTCGCCCCCTACTGCGCCCCGCACCACTCGGCCACCATGCAGGCACTCGTCGGCGGCGGTCCCGGCGTCGCCCGGCCCGGCGCTGTGTCGCTCTCCCACCGCGGAATCCTCTTCCTCGACGAGACTCCCGAGTTCAGCAGCCATGCCCTCGACGCATTGCGGCAGCCCCTGGAGTCGGGGCACGTCGTGATCGCGCGCAGCGCGGGTGTCGTGCGGTTCCCGGCGAAGTTCCTGATGGTGCTCGCTGCCAACCCCTGCCCCTGCGGGCGCTTCTCGCAGCACTACACCCTGTGCGAGTGCCCGCCCTCGGCGATCCGCCGCTATCAGGCCCGGCTCTCCGGCCCGCTCCTGGACCGGGTCGACCTGCGTGTCGAGGTGGACCCGCTCACCCGCGCCGAACTGACCGGGCGCGGCGCGCGGGGCGAGTCCACCGCCATGGTCGCCGACCGGGTGCGCAAGGCCAGGGAGAGGGCGGCGGCGCGTCTGGGGGACAGCCCGTGGCGGACCAACAGCGAAGTGCCGGGGCGGGAGCTGCGCAACCGCTGGCGTGCCGCGAGCGGCGCGATGGACGAGGCCGAGCGCAATCTGGAGCGGGGTGCGCTGACGGCCCGGGGCCTCGACCGTGTGCTGCGCGTGGCATGGACCGTCGCGGACCTCGTGGGCCACGACCGGCCGGACGCGACGGATGTCGCCCTGGCGCTGCAACTGCGCACCGGGGTCCCGCGAGGTGTGCCCATGGCCATCGGAGCGCCGGCATGAGCGGGGGCGGTGCCCAGGACGCTGAAGTCCTCGCACGGATCTTCCTCAGCCGGGTCCTCGAGCCCGGGGACGAGGTGGCGGGCCGCTGGTTGGGGGAGCGCGGAGCCGAGGAGGTGGCCCGGTGCTTGCGGGAGGGCGGAAGGCGCCTCCCGGGGGTGACGGAGAAGCGGTGGGCCGGGCTGCGGGCGCGGGCCGGAGAGGCCGACCCGGAGCGGGACCGGGCCGTGGCCCGGGAGGCGGGGGTGCGCTTCGTGGGCCCCGGCACGTCCGAGTGGCCGGCCCAGCTCGACGACCTCGGTGACGCCCGGCCCGTCGGGCTCTGGGTGCGCGGCCGGCCCAGTCTGCGGATGTGGGCCCTCAAGTCGGTCGCGGTCGTGGGCGCGCGGGCCTGCACCGAGTACGGGGCGCATGTGGCGGCCGGCCTGGGCGCCGGGCTCGCGGAGCGCGGCTGGGTGGTCGTCTCCGGCGGCGCCTATGGAGTGGATGGGGCCGCTCACCGGGGCGCCCTCGCGGCCGGCGGCGCCACCGTCGCCGTGCTGGCCTGCGGCGTCGACCGGCCCTACCCGCGCGGACACACCGAGTTGATCACCAGGATCGCGCACCAGGGGCTCGTCGTCGGCGAGTTGCCGCCCGGTGACCACCCGACGCCCAGCAGATTCATCCTCAGAAACCGTGTGATCGCGGCCCTCACCCGCGGCACCGTGGTCGTCGAGGCGGCCTACCGCAGCGGCGCGCTGGTCACGGCACGGGCCGCGCAGCGGCTCGGCCGGTACAGCATGGGCGTGCCCGGACCGGTCACCAGCGGACTCTCGGCCGGCGTGCACGAACTGCTGCGCGGGGACGCCGAGCTCGTCTCCGACGCCGCGGACGTCGTCGAACTGGTCGGCGACATGGGCGAGCTGGCCCCGGACCGGCGCGGGCCCGTCCTCCCACGCGATCTGCTCGACCCCGCCGCCGCCCGTGTGCTCGCCGCGCTGCCGGCCCACGGCACGGCTGCGGTGGTCGACATCGCCCGCGGAGCGGGGACGACGCACGACGACGCGATCGCGAGGCTGTACGAACTCCGATCACTTGGGTTCGTCGAACGACACGGCGACGGCTGGAAGTTGACACGCCAGGCGGTGATCGCCGTCCGGCAAGATCACGGTCGGTGTTGACCGAGCGTGTTCGGCCGTCCGGGCGATCCCCGACAGCCTTGGCAATTCCCGCAGTTGACCACTTCGGGTGATCACACAGGGCTACGTCCACGGCCCTGGCAGAGGCCCCGGCGCACCCGTTCGCGCACGGGTGATCCGCCGCCCTTCGCACACTGCGACACCACAGTCACGCTACGCTCACGAGGTTCCACTCAGACAGGCATCTCACATCAGACCGACAGCTCACCCAGGCATCACCGGTTCACGGCAGAACGGCACAAGGCGACGAATGCCCCAGCACACCTCCGGGTCCGACCGGGCGGCGCTTCCCCCAGCCGCTCGTGACGGCGGCAGCGTGCGCCCGCCCGCTCCCTCGACACTCGACGAGTTGTGGCGGTCGTACAAGGAGACGGGGGACGAGCGGTTGCGGGAGCAGCTGATCCTGCACTACTCGCCACTGGTGAAGTACGTCGCGGGGCGCGTGAGCGTGGGACTGCCCGCCAATGTGGAGCAAGCGGACTTCGTCTCGTCGGGTGTGTTCGGGCTGATCGACGCCATCGAGAAGTTCGACATCGAACGGGAGATCAAGTTCGAGACATACGCGATCACCCGGATCCGGGGCGCGATGATCGACGAACTGCGGGCACTGGACTGGATCCCGCGGTCGGTGCGGCAGAAGGCCCGCAGCGTGGAGCGGGCGTACGCGACCCTGGAGGCGCGGCTGCGGCGGACACCGTCCGAGGGGGAGGTGGCCGCGGAGATGGGGATCGGCGTGGACGAGCTCCACGCCGTCTTCAGCCAGCTCTCGCTGGCCAACGTCGTGGCGCTGGAGGAGCTGCTGCACGTGGGCGGCGAGGGCGGCGAGCGGCTGAGTCTGATGGACACCCTCGAGGACACCGCCGCGGACAACCCGGTGGAGGTGGCCGAGGACCGCGAGCTGCGGCGGTTCCTGGCGCGGGCGATCAACACGTTGCCCGAACGTGAGAAGACCGTGGTCACGCTCTACTACTACGAAGGGCTGACGCTCGCCGAGATCGGCAATGTGCTCGGGGTGACCGAGAGCCGGGTGAGCCAGATCCACACGAAGTCGGTGCTGCAGCTGCGCGCCAAACTGGCCGGCTTCGGGCGCTGAGCACGGCCGGCGGCGCCCGCCACCGGTGCGCGTGACGGGACCTGGCTCCCGTGGGCGGCGGTCCGTCCGTACAGTGGTTGCCGTGCCAAGGATTCGAGCGGCCTCCGTGGCCGAGCACCGGTCGATGCAGCGAGCCGCCCTGCTGGACGCGGCACGGTCCCTCTTGTCCGAGGGCGGTACGGAGGCGCTGACGTTCCCCGCCCTCGCCGAGCGGACGGGCCTGGCGCGGTCCTCCGTGTACGAGTACTTCCGCTCCCGCGCGGCCGTCGTCGAGGAGCTGTGCGCGGTCGACTTCCCCGTCTGGGCGGCCGAGGTCGAGGCGGCGATGGCCGCGGCGGACGGGCCCGAGGCGAAGATCGAGGCGTATGTACGCCGGCAGCTCGCGCTCGTCGGCGACCGGCGGCACCGGGCCGTGGTCGCCATCTCGGCCAGCGAACTGGACGCCGGGGCACGTGAGAAGATCCGGGCGGCGCACGGCGGGCTCGTCGCGATGATCGTCGAGGCGCTCGGCGAGATCGGGCACCGCGAGCCCCGGCTGGCGGCGATGCTGCTCCAGGGCGTGGTCGACGCGGCGGTGCGTCGCATCGAGCTGGGCGCCGCGGAGGACCCGGCCGCCATCACCGAGGCGGCGGTGGCGATGGTCCTGCGGGGCGTCCGCGGCTGACCGCCGCACCGCCCACAGTCCGTGAGCGCCCCTCGCCACCTCGTGGCCCTCGGCCGTGAGGCGGGTGTGCGGGGCCGTGGCCACCGGGTGGGCCCGTACGGTCGCACGTCGTCGGGTTCGAACGCCCAACCCCCGGCCGTGTCGGCGGGCCGAGATGCGCCGTCATCAGCGACGTCGGCGGGCCGAGATGCGCCGTCATCAGCGACGTCGGCGGGCCGAGATGCGCCGTCATCAGCGACGTCGGCAGGCTGAGCGTTCGCCACCGGCCGCGTCCACCGTCCCGGTGCCCGGCTGCCGGCCGTGGCCGCGGGGGAAACCCGAGTGTTACGGCACCGGTACGCCCTCCACCCGCAGCAGCCGGGGCGGCCCCGCGCGCAGCAGCCACGGCGGAAGCAGGGACAGCGGGTCCAGATACGTATCCGCTCCGAGCAGGCCCCAGTGCAGACACGGTCTCGTGCAGTGGGCGGTGGACGGTTCCAGTACCCCCAGCACCTCGCCGGCCTTCACCTCGTCGCCCTTGCGGACCGACGCGCGTACCGGCTCGTACGTCGTTCGCAGCGGAGGGTCGCCCGTACCCGTCAGGTCGACGGAGATCACGCCCCGCCCCGCCACCCGCCCCGCGAAGGTCACCCGGCCCGCGGCGACCGTCCGTACCGGATCGCCCGGGGCCGCCGCCAGGTCCACACCCCGGTGGCCCGGGCCGTACGGAGTCGTCGGAGGCTCCCAGCCCCGTACGACCGCCGGATGGACGCCCACCGGCCAGCTCCGGGCCACGGTCGGCACCGGCACATCGGGGACCGGCGCGGGAGCCGCGGCCGAAAACCGCCCCAACGCCTCGCCCGCCCACGCCACGGGGGCCAGAACGCTCACGGTCACCAGCAGTAGCACCGCAGGCCAGGCCCGTGTTGCAGATCGTTTCGCTCGCATGCGAGAACCGTGCCGCACCTCGGGCGATCATGGCCGGAATCTGTGGACAACTGCCGGGTTGTGGACAGCGGCGTCACCCGCCACCTCGCGGGTCCCGTACACTTCTTGTGGCGATCCGGGTCACCGGGTCGACTTCGCACGCCCCGACACCAGGCCCTCACGCGGCCGGTGTCAGCGCCACTCGGTCCTTTGCGGCACGGCGCACCGCGGGCGTCAGGCGCGAGTGTCATCCGGCACCCGCGGCACAACCGAGAAACTCAAGGAGAACGGCCATGGCCGTCGTCACGATGCGGGAGCTGCTGGAGAGCGGCGTCCACTTCGGTCACCAGACCCGCCGCTGGAACCCGAAGATGAAGCGCTTCATCTTCACCGAGCGCAACGGCATCTACATCATCGACCTGCAGCAGTCGCTGGCCTACATCGACCGGTCCTACGCCTTCGTCAAGGAGACCGTCGCCAAGGGCGGTGTCGTGATGTTCGTCGGCACCAAGAAGCAGGCCCAGGAGGCCATCGCCGAGCAGGCCACCCGCGTCGGCATGCCCTACGTCAACCAGCGCTGGCTGGGCGGCATGCTCACCAACTTCTCGACCGTCTACAAGCGTCTGCAGCGCCTCAAGGAGCTCGAGCAGATCGACTTCGAGGACGTCGCGTCCTCCGGTCTGACGAAGAAGGAGCTCCTGGTCCTCTCCCGCGAGAAGGCCAAGCTGGAGAAGACCCTCGGCGGTATCCGCGAGATGCAGAAGGTGCCCAGCGCCGTCTGGATCGTGGACACCAAGAAGGAGCACATCGCGGTCGGCGAGGCCCGGAAGCTCAACATCCCGGTCGTCGCGATCCTCGACACCAACTGCGACCCCGACGAGGTCGACTACAAGATCCCGGGCAACGACGACGCGATCCGCTCCGTCACCCTGCTCACCCGTGTGATCGCCGACGCCGTCGCCGAGGGCCTCATCGCCCGCTCCGGCGTCGCTGCCGAGGGCAAGGGCGAGAAGGCCGCGGGCGAGCCGCTCGCCGAGTGGGAGCGCGACCTGCTCGAGGGCGAGAAGAAGGCTGAGACCGAGGAGGCCGCCCCGGTCGCCGAGGCCCCGGTCGACGAGGCCCCGGTCGCCGAGGCCCCGGCCGCCGAGGGCGAGCAGGCCTGACCTCAGGGCCGTTCGGCTGATGTGAGGGCGGGTGGCGCCGACCGCGCCACCCGCCGTTCACCCGCAGCCCGTAGATCTTCGTAGCCCGTAGATCTTTGGCGGCGGCCCGCCCAAGCCGCGACCGCCGCCGACTTCGAGACTTCGAACTCCGAGAAGAGATTCACAGATCATGGCGAACTACACCGCCGCCGACGTCAAGAAGCTCCGTGAGCTCACCGGCGCCGGCATGATGGACTGCAAGAAGGCGCTGGACGAGGCCGAGGGCAGCGTCGAGAAGGCTGTCGAGGCGCTGCGCATCAAGGGCCAGAAGGGCGTCGCCAAGCGCGAGGGCCGCTCCGCCGAGAACGGCGCCGTGGTCTC
>CBFHCJ010000015.1:0-27838 GCA_965654005.1 uncultured Streptomyces sp.
CGCCGCCGTTGCGCCCGGCCTTGGCGATCTGGTCGCGCAGCGGGGTGTTCCGCAGCGCGGCCCGCGCGAACGCGTGGGAGGTGTCCGCCGTGACGTTGCGCGGGAACTTCCGCTTCGCCTCGTCAGCGATCGACCTGTTGAACGCCACGTAGACGATGCGCTTGTCGGGCATCCGCCGGGTGACCATCTGCAGCGTGGAGGTCTTGCCGGTCCCGGCGAGCGCCTGGACCGCGATGTCCCGCCCCGCCAGGGCGGCGTCGATGATCTTCTGCTGCTGCTCGGTGGGCGGGTACTCCGTCGCCGGAGCTGGCGCGGCCGCAGCCCGCTCGTCCATGGTCCGCAGGTAGGCGCGGATCTCCTCCACGACGCGGTCGCGGTCACCCGCCCTGCCCTGGTAGCGCCAGCGGCCGTCCCGGAAGGCGAAGCGGCGGCCCTTCTTCAACAGATCGCGCAGCTCCGCCTCGTGCTCCCAGTACCCGGCGGCGCCCGTGCCGGTGACGAAGGTCCCTCCGCCATCGGTGACGATCTTGATGCGGCTGGACCACGGTCCTGCTGTCGCCTCCGGCTCCGTGACCGTCACACTCTCCTCCTGCTCTGGCTCCTCGGTGACCGGGGCCTGCTCGTCCGGCTCCGGCTGGTGCTCCTCGGGCGCCGCGGATTCCTGCGGGGCCTGATCAGCGGTCTGCTGCTCGGCAGCGGGTTCGGGCGCGGGCAGGGCCAGGCCGAAGGCCCGCGCGGCCTCGGCCTCGATCTCCTCGGGCGTCGCGCGGGCGAGCAGCAGGTTGCGCGGGGCGTCCCAGGAGTAGACGTCATCGCGTTCGACGGAGACGGTGCCGTCCTCCTCACTGGCGCGCAGGGCGGCGAGCGTGAGGGTGACCAGCCCGGCCGGGCCGTCCTGGATGTCCATCACCTCGCGCGGCAGGTACTCGTCGTCCGCCTCGAACCAGATCCGGTCCCCGACCCGGAGGTCGTCCGGGTACGTCTGGCCGTCCGGAGCCGCCTGGCGGCCGGGCTGGGCCGCCATGAGGTTCCAGACCAGCACGGCCTCGGACTGCTCGGCGTCCAGGCCTCGCTCCTGGTCGAACAGGGCGCGCTCGCGCAGGACCAGGCGGTCCAGTTCGTAGCGGTAGCCGCCCAGGGTGCGCGGCAGGGCGGGGTTCGACCAGTCGATGGGTGCCCCGAGGTGATCCCGCAAGGCGGCCAGCCGCTCGGAGAAGGCGAGCGCGTCCTCGCGGGACCGCAGGCCGCCCATGACGTTCAGCGCCATCTCCAGGCCGGTGTTGAGCAGGTACGCGTACTCGTCCACCCGGCCGAACTCCATGCCACTGCCCGCCGCCCGCAGACACCACTCGGCGCCCTGGGCCGGGTCGAAGTCGGCGTAGGCGGCCTGCTGGACCATGGCGAACTGCCCGTTCGGTGTCAGCTCGAACGAGGCGTGTTCTGCCATGCGCTCCAGCTCACGCCGGTCGCCCGGGATGGGGGCGGCCTTGAAGTGGGTGCGCAGCTGACCGGTCGTCTCAAAGCGGCGCACCGGCTGCGCGGTCGGCTCGCCCAACGACAGCGCCAGGCGGGCCTGGTGCGCGGGCAGCGTCGCCAGCTGCTCGACCTGCGCCCACGGGATGGGCGCGGACAGCGGCAGCACGCGGGCATCGGTCATGGCCAGCAGATCGGCGGGCCGGAAGCGCCCGTTCAAGCTGCTGGAAAGCAGGCTGCTTCGGGGGGCGATCTGGGCACCGCGCACGATGGGGTCGCTGCCGTCGACCGCGTCCACCTCCAGTGACTGCAGCAGCAACAGCACCTCGCGGACCTGCCCGTCCGGGAGATTCAGCGTGGTCACGACGGCCAGCCGCGCGTCCTCGGTCGGGAGCGGGTTGGCGTGGTGGGGCAGCGCCTGAAGGTGGTGTTGCGTCAGCCGGGTCCCGGTGACGGTACCGTCGGTGTCCGGTGTGCTCGGTGCGGCAGCCTCCCTCTTCTCTTCCGGCTCCGGCTGCTCGGCCGTCAGGCCGGCGAACAGCGTGTCCTGCTCGGCGGGTGCGGACGGGTCGAGGATCTGCCGCACCGCCTGCTCCGCCGGCGTGCCCGCCTCGATCGCGGGATTCTGCACGTCCTGCTCGATGTCGGCCAGGCGCGGGCGGACCACCGAGCGGCCCGAGTGGTGGTGGGCGGCGGAGCGCTGCGCGTTGTAGGTGTAGTTCCCCCGGCTCAGCTCCCAGACCAGGGTGTAGTGCCGCGGCCCGTTTGGCGTCTGTGCGCGCAGCGTCAGCTGGTAGTGCGGGGAGGAGTGCTCCGACCAGCGGGCCCACTGACCGGCGGCCTCCCACCCGTTGGCCCGCGCGGTCTGCTGGATCTGATCCGCCCGGCCCGGAGGCTGCGGGGACTCGGCCACGGCGGCGGCCGCGCCCTCCTCGGCGGCCACCTGCTCATCCGCGCCCGTCGGGGCCTGCTGCGCCGCCTCGCCGCCCTCGCGGCCGCTCGCCTGCGCGGCCGGGCCGATGGCGGCGTACACCTCGTCGAAGACCTCACGGGCGGCCGCCTCGATCCTCTGGCGGTCACCGGCGACGAGGAAGTAGTCCTCGAAGCTGTCGGCGCGCAGGTCCTCGGGCGGGTTCAGCCGCGCGTGCCGCAGCCATTCCCTAAACCAGGCCCGCAGCTCCTCTTCTGGGGTGGATTCGGCGAACCGTGCACGCACCAGGTCGTCGGCGAGCGCCACCCGGACCGCCAGGTCCCGGGCATGCTGACGGGCCTGCTCGTTATTGGCGGCGATCATCTCCTCGACCTCGGCCCGCTTGGTGCGCCTGCGTTCCTGCTCGTCGGGCTGGCCCGGCTGCTCTTCGGCAGCGCGGCCGATCTCTTGCCGGGCCGTGCGCTCCTGCTCACGGCGCCGCTGGTCGGCCTGGGCCTGTTCCTCGGCCACCCGATCGGTCAGCACCAGCCGCACGACGTGCTGCTCGGTCGCAGACAGCAGCTGTGCGAGCAGTTCGCGTCCGGCCGGCGGCACCCAGCCGCGTTCCAGCTCCCGTGCGAGAGCCCCGGTGGCGGTGAGCGCCTGCCGGTAGGCGTCGGCGGCCTGCGACAGCGGCGCCTCGCCGCGGTGCGCGGCGCGCCCGGCCTCCGCCGCCGCCTCCCACCGCGCGTCGAACGCCCAGCGCAGGGTGTACCGGTCCTCGTCCGCCGCCGACACGAGGCGGGAGTCAGCCGGGACCGCGACGATGTCGCTCGGGTGCGTACGGGACGGGCCGGCCCTGTAGTAGCCGTCGACCGGATCCTTCGGGCCCGTGATCACCAGCGTCCGGTGCGACAGCTGCCGGGACTCCGCCCACCGCTTGAAGCCCATGCGGACCACGTCGCCCGGCTTGAGGGCCGCGGTGTCGTTGGCGTACGGGACGAAGCCGTCGGGCACCGCGACCTTGGCCGGGCCCCGGAACCAGGCCTCCTGACCGTCTGCTGGCACCTCCTCTGGCTGCGCCGAGCCGGGCAGGTGCCCGGTCAGCTGCTGGGTCAGCAGGTCAAGACGCTCGACTGCCTCAAGCAGCGCCTCGCCGGTGTACGGGCCGTCCACCAAGGCGTCCGGCGCCCCGGCGCTCTGCGCTTGCGCAGGCTGCGTCTCCGGCTCCGCGGCCGTCTGCGGCGCCTCGGCCTGCGGGGCCGGTTCGGCCGTTTCGGTGTCGACGGTCGGACCGGTGGTGGCGAACAGGCGCTCCCACAGCCCTTCTTGCTGGGCGGTCGCGGTGATGCGGGAGGCCAGCAGGGTCGCGTATTGCGTCATAGCGCGGAAGTGACGCAACACCACCGGGGCGCGATAGCGCTCTTCTTCGAGGTTGTGGGCGAGCGTCTGCGTCGCATGAGCCAGCTCCGTGCAGCGGCGGACGACGTCGTCGGCGGGGTGGGCGAAGGGGTCGCGGCCGCTGCCGACCGGGCCCTGCCGCAGATCTTCCAGCGCCCGGTGCACCGCCTCGCCGTCCGGGCGGGCGCCGACCCCGCGCGTGATCAGCCGCTTGCCCGCCGGGGTGTCCTGCATCCGCCAGTAGCCGGCGAACATCTCCTCGAAGTCGGCGGTCGCCTCTTCCTTGCTGGCGTAGGGCTCCCCCGCCGGAATGACAATCTGCTGCGGTCCCGCCGGCTCGGGCGGCTGTTCGGTCATCCGGTAGGTGCGGCCCAGGCGGCTGAGCTCGTCGACCAGCTTGCGGACATGGACATCCCGCGTGGTCTGCACCATGCGCCGCGGCAGGTACCAGTAGCCCTGGTTGCGGGAGAAGCGGAAGCCGTGCCGGTCGAGGGCGGCGCGCACCGGAGCGTCGCGCTCCTCGTTCGTGGTGCCGCGCACCACGGTGCCGCGGTAGTGGTGCTCGATCTCCAGCGTGCTGGCCTCGGCGCCGGTCCCGGGGCCGGTGGCCGGCTCCGGCGCGGTCTGCGGGCCTGCCTCGGCCCGCAGCTGCTCCTGTCGCTGTGCCAGGGCGGTGCGCACCTCGGCCACCGCCTGCGGGTCGTCGGCGGAGGCGCGGCAGGCGGCGGCGTGCTCGTAGCCGGCCCGCACCAGCCGGGTCAGTACCTTGCCGTCGTCCGGACTGCGGTAGGCGCCTGACTGCAGGCTGAGCACCAGCGCATAAATGGTGTGTGCGAGCTTCGTCGTGCGGCGGGTGACCTCATCCAAGGTGCCGTCATCGGTCGTGGCCCACTCGGCGGCATACAGCGCCTGCCGGATCTCCTCCATCGCCGTGCGCGCACTGCCCAGCGCGGCGTCCGCCGCCTGACCGGTCCGCTCGGCGAGGTCGCGCGCGGTGGCCGTCTCCAGCCATGCCTCCCACGCCGTGGTGATCCGCTCCACGCCCTCGGCGAACGAGCGGTCCGGGCCGTACGCGGGAGTGCCCACGGCCGCCAACTGATGGGCGGCAAGGGCCTGATGGTGCCCGTAGGCGCGCTGGGCCAGATCGCGCAGCACCGTGCGGCTGACCGAGTTGTCCGCCTCCTCCGCCGCGTCCAGCGCGTAGGCGACGACCTGCATCCAGTCGGTCAGGGCAGTGCCGATCGCGGTGTCGGGGGCCTGGCGGATGTTCCACATCGCGCCGCGCAGCTGGGCGCTGGCCTCCCCGCCCTTACTGGAGTAGACCTCGGGCCAGCGGTCGTAGGTCTCGAACAGCAGCTGCCGGGCGAAGGTGAGATGGTCGCTGCCGGAGTACGGGGCGGGCCGCTCCTTGAGCGGGTCGTTGCGCACCAGGACCGCCCAGGCGTCGGTGTCCAACGCGGAGGCGTCCAGGAGCATGTCGAACAGGTCGCGGCCGGTGGCGTGCATCCGCCCCAGGTGCCGCTCGGTGCGCTGGGCGAGCCGGGCGGCATGCTCGGCGACGGGGCCGCCGGTCTCCTCGGCGAGCCGGGATGCGGCGGTGGCCAGCCGGTCGTACCGGGCGAAGACGTCCGTCGGCGACAGCTGCTCGCCGCGCTCGACGTCCGCGCTGGCCTCGGCGAACTCGCCCAGCACCGGGGCCGCGGCATCGCCGGGCCCGGCGACCTCCAGGGCCTCACGCAGTTGCCGGATCGACTCCCCGACCAGTTCCCGGCCGGCCACCAGCTCTCCGCCGTCAGCGTAGCGGTCGAGCAGCACCGCCAGCCTGCGGGCCTGCGCCAGTTCCGAGCCGGGCACCTCCTCCACCACCGGAGCCGATTCCGGCTCAGGCTCGGGCTCGCTCGCCTCGCCCGCTTCGCCCACCGCGGTCTGGTCGTCTGCCGGGGCCGGCTGGGCGTCCTCGGCAGCGCTCTGCACGCCCGGCACCACGGCATCGGTCTCCGGGCTGGCGGGCGTGCCGGTGGGGGAAGCAGCTTTGATCTCGAAGCGGACGCCGTCCGGCCCCGCCAGCGCGATACCGTCCGGGTTCTCCTCCACGCTCATCCCGTCGGCGATGAGCTGCGCGATACCGGCTGCAAGGTCAACGCCGCTGACCGGGCCGGTGCGCGCGCCGTCGGGGCCCGTGACGGTGTACTGGTCGAAGATGGACAGGCCGGGGATGAACTCCAGTGCCTCGTCATCCGCGACGGTGATCGACTCGTCGCTGTCCCACCACTGCTGGAAGGCCGTGGTCTCGCGGTCCTCCACGGTGGCTCGGTAGCGGGCGGCGTGGTCGCGCAGCGCGTAGGCCATCTCCCAGGTGCGCCTGATCACCTCCGGGCCGCGCTGTTCGCGGTCCCACTGCTCGGCGACCTTGCGGGCCAGGTCGGCCGCGGCCTGGAGCACCGGCCAGTCGGCCAGTTGCTCCAGCCCCAGCAGCCGTCCCCGGCGGGCGTCCTGGAACTGCGAGAGCATCAGCTGCGCGGCGACCGCGAGGCTGGCCTCGGCGTCGGCGCCGTCGGCCAGGCGGGTGCCGAACTCCTGCTCCCACGCCCGGTAGCCCTCCAACGCGGCATGCTCGGCGGCCCAGTACTCGGCGCGATCGGCGTAGGGCTCCGCCGCGGCCTGCTGCGCTGCCCGCTCGCCCGAGGACTCCGCCGTCGGCGCGCTGGCAGAGGCGCGCTCGGCCGACGGGGTGTCCTCTTCGTACAGGTCCTGGCCGGTGGCCTGGTTCTCGATCTCAGCGTCGAGGCGGGCCTGTTCGGCGCGGGCGCGGTGGAGCTTGTCGAGCTTGGTGAACGGCTGGTCGACCAGCTTCTGGGCGCGGTCGATCTCCTGCTTCAGCTCCTCCACGGCGCCCAGCAGCCGGGTGTGGATCTCACCGAGCCGCTCGCACAGGTTCTCCAAGCGGGCCACCACTCCGAGCGGCGGCTTGGTGTCACTGACGAGCCCGGCGACGTCGTCGATGGTGTAGGTGGCCTGGGGGATGTCCTGCAGACCCCGGATGCGGAACTCGATGTAGTCGTGGACGGTGTTGACGCGGGCCTCGAACTGCTGGCCCCCCACGGTGGCCACGCTTTCCCAGCGGCTGACCGGCCCGTACATCATGCGCTGGATCATCGCGATCTGGGTCCGCAGGGCGGTGGCCGCCTCGCCGCGCTTGGTGACGACCGTGCCGTTGGGCAGCTCCATGCGGAAGGCGTCGCCCTTGGTGTCGGTGCGCACCGTCAGCGCCCGCGCCACCAGGTCGGCCCGCTCCTGGGCCTTGGCCAGGGTCTCGTCGGCGGTGTCGACCACGTTGCGCAGGTGGTTGTGGGTGCGCTGCCAGCTCTTGTAGGCCGCCTCCAGCTGGCGGACCTCCTCGTCGGCCTGCAGCTTCTTCAGCAGCAGCGGGTTGCCGGTCGCGATGGCCTTGATCTCGCCGTATTCGAGGTAGTCCTTGCCCAGGTCGCCGTCGAGCGCCTGGTCCTGCTCGTCCAGCTCCCGGCCGGTGCGGACCTGGTCGATGAAGCGCGCCTTGCGCTCGACCGTCTGCCACATGAACGCGTCAAACGAACCGGCCTTGGTCCACCGGTAGATCTGGACGGGGATGCGCTGGGTGAAGTGCTGGTTGAACTGCCGGATGATGCGGCCCTCGCGCTGGGTGACGTCGGAAGGGCGCCAGGGGCAGTCCAGGTGGTGCAGTGCGATCGCCCGGTCCTGCACGTTCACGCCGACGCCCATGGTGTCGGTGGAGCCGATCAGCACGGCGACCTTGCCCGCGCGGGCGTCGGTGAACAGCTTCTCTTTCTCCTCGGCGGTCTGCGCGTCCTGGGAGTAGCGGATCTTGTCCTCGGGGATGCCGCGCTTGACCAGCTCGTCGCGCAGGTAGTCGTAGGCGATGAACTTCCCGCGCTTCTTGGCCTCCTCCGAGGCGGTACCGCGGTCGGCGAACACCAGCTGGAGCGCGCCGGTCAGGTCGCTGGGGTTGCCCTCGCGGTCGGTGTATCGGTGGTCCTTGTACTGCTGCCAGATCTGGGCGATCTTGTCGGCGGCGGCATCGAGCTTGCCGGGACCGTCGGGGGTCATGCCGACCATCCGCAGGTCCATGGCGGCCAGCCGACCGTCGTTGCTGATCTTGAGCAGGTTGTCCTCGGTGGCGTCGACGTCGCGGGCGCGCACGGCCTCCGCGCGGTCGGCGATCTCCGCCATGTACTCGCGGTCGGCGTCGGTGGCGGGGACGACGATGGTCTCGCTGGTGTAGTCCGGGACCGGCAGGTTCAGATCGTGCTTGGTCTTGACGTCCGCCATGGACTTCCACAGCTGGCTGAACGACGCCGCGTTGCGGAACCCGCCGATACGCTCCTTGATCCGCGGGATCCCCTCCGGGGAGATCTCCGGGGCCATGGTCTCCGCGAGGTACTGCGCCTGGAAGGAGGAGAACGCCGATATCTCCGCGGCCTGGAGAAGGTCCGGGCGGAAGTAGTCGAGCATGACGTACGCCTGGGGCATGGCGTTGGGGAACGGGGTTCCCGTCGAGCCGAGGCCGACCTTGCGGCCGTACGCCTTGAACATCGAGCGCAGCTTGACCTTCAGGTCCTTGGCCTGTGCGGAGACCGGCAGCGACAGCTCAGAGTTGTTCGCGCCGACCTCGCCGTTGGCGAAGTCCTGGACCTCGTCCACGGCGATGAAGTCGATGCCGGTCTGCTCCCACGAGATGCCCGTGGTGGTCTGCTTGACCAGGTTCTTCTCGGCGCGCTGCGTGTGGCGCTTCAGGTCGCCCTGCAGCTTCTTGATGGTGTCCTTGGACACGGGCCGGCCATCGCTCACGGCGGTGGCCGCGTCCAGCGCATCGGCGATCAGCGGGTCGCCGCCGGGGTTGAGCGCCGGATTGAGTGCCTGGTCGGTGCCGGTAAGCGCCTTGTGGATGCGGGCCCGGTACTCGGCCGTCTGATCGGCGACGAACTGGGCCTGACCGCGCCCGGACATCGGGATCCGCTTGAAGAGGGACTGGGGCAGGATGATCGCGTCCCAGTCGCCGTTGGCGATCTGCGCGACGTACGCCGCAGCGGACTCCTTGGTGAACTCGCTGCTGTCGATCGCCAGCACACGCGCCTGCGGATACGCCTTGAGGAAGTCGTTGCGGAAGTCGTTGACCGTGGAGTTCTTCACCACGATCGAGGGCTTGCTCACCATGCCCAGGCGCTTCATCTCCATGAGCGTCATGGCGATGGTGTAGGTCTTGCCCGCGCCGACCTCGTAGTCGAAGAAGGTGCCGTACGGCTCGGACAGCGCGCGGGCGACGCCGGCGCGCTGGTGCGGCAGCGGGGTGATCGCCTCCGACAGGCCAGGGAACGTCAGATGCGAGCCGTCGCCCTGGTAGGGGACATAGGAGTTGTAGAGCCGGTTGTAGGTGGCCAGGACATCGCTGGTGCGCTCGGGGTCCTGCCACAGCCAGTCGGTGAACAGCCGGTTGAGTTCCTCCGCCTTCGCGATGGCCTGCTCGGTCTGGTCCGCGGCCCACCGCTTGCCGTCCCGGATCTCCTCGGGAGTGGCGTTCTCATCCGGCTTGGGCGGCTTGACCACGAGGGTGGCCCGGCGCAGCATGCGGGAGAACAGCTCGACGGCATCCCGGCGCACGGTGCCGTAGACCTTGGTGGCCGCCCGGGACTTGTGCACCGCCGTGGGGGCGTTGACCTCCCAGTCCGCCCCGGAGGTGCGGGTCACGGTGACGGCCTTGGTCTGCAGCAACTGCTGGATGAACTGCTCGTAGTACTTTGGGGCGACCCAGGTCGCGCCGATCTCGATGTTCTCGATGTCCCCGGGCTGCGCGTCGGGCGGCAGCACGCGGCGCAGCGCGGCGACGTTGGCCTGCAAGGGGTGCTGGGCCCGGGACTCCTCCGGGACCATCCGCAGGATCTTCTCGGCCTGCTCGATCTTCTCGCGGACGTTCCCGCTCAGGTACTCGGCGGCGGGCACCAGCCGCTGGGTGCCCGGCTCGTTGAACACCAGCTCGCCGAGGGCGCCCCGGGCCTCATCCAGGGACTCCATGCCGAGCAGGCGGGCGATCTCCCCGAGCCGCACCTCGCCGTAGGTGTTCAGGGTGATGGCCAGCGCGTCCTGCGGGATCTCGGCGCGGTTCTGCTCCGCCTGCGGCTTGGTCACCGCCCGGGTGAAGATCGCCGACTTCTTGGCGGTGCGCGACTCCTTGTCGTAGACCTCCAGCGCGTACACGCCGGCGGCGTAGGGGTCGCTGCGGAACGCGCCGTGCGCGGTGCGCCGGTCGCGCCGGTCGTTGCGGCCCTCGCGGTCGTTGAGGAACCCGAACTTGGCGACGTAGGCGTCGTAGTGGGTGTTGAGCTGCTGGCGCAGCGCGGTGGCCTGCTCGTCCTGCCCGGTGGATTCCGCGCTGAGCAGGTCGACGTAGGTGTCGCGCAGGCGCAGCAGGGCGCGCAGCTCCTCCACGGCGTTCTTGAACAACGGGCGGTCGGCCAGCTCGCCGCCGACGACCTGGAGGAACGTTCCGTCGCCCTGGTCGATCAGGGTGCCCTCGAACCGCTGGAGTTCCTCGCCGAACATCTCCTGCGCCTGGCGCATCCGCTCGGCGCGCTGCTCGACGGCCGCCCGCTGGACGGCGTCCGGGGAGGCGCTCATCGTCAGGCCCGTCTCCTGGGCCTGACGGGTGATCGAGGCCAGCGCTTCGCTCAGCGCCTGGGTGAGGTCGGTGCCTTCCTTGGGGCGGACGGTCAGGTCGTCGCGGCCGTACTGGGTGCTGGTCAGACCGATCGTGCCCAGCACCATCTCGGGGTGCTTGGCGAAGTAGCTGTTGACCAGCACGCTGGTCTCCGCGTCGACCTGCACCGGGGACAGGCCCACCCACTCCGGCGGAGTCTCCGGGGCCTTGCCGTCGCGGCGGCGCAGGATGAGCACGTCGGTGACGACGTCCGTGCCCGCGGCCCGTTGGTGCGCACCGGCCGGCAGCCGCACCGCGCCGACCAGGTCCGCCCGGTCGGCGATCTCCAGCCGGGCTGTCTTGCCCATGGAGTCCAGCGTGTAGCGGCTGGTGATCACGGCGACCAGGCCGCCGGGCCGCGTCAGTTCGAGCGACTTGACGATGGCGTAGTTGTGCAGGGCGAGCCGCAGCGGGTTGTGGACGGGGTCCGTCGGGGCGATCTCGTCGAAGGGGACGTTGCCGATGACGGCGTCGAAGTAGCCCTCGGGCAGGCGGGTGTCCTTGAAGTCCTGCCCGCGGATCTCCGCGTCCGGGTAGAGGGCAGCGGCGATCTCGGCGGTGATCGGGTCCAGCTCGACGCCGGTCATCGTCGCCTCGGGCGGGGCGAAGGCGAGGAAGTTGCCGGACCCGCAGCCCGGCTCCAGCACCCGGCCCTCGGAGAACCCCATGTCCTTGAGGGCCTGCCAGATCGGCTGCACCAGGGAGGCGTCGGTGAAGTGCGCGTTGCGGGTGGTCGCCTCGGCCGCGTACCACTCCTCCTCGGTCAGCAGCGACCGCAGCTCCGCGCGCACCCCGGCGAACTCCGGCTTGCGCGGGTCGAAGACCTGCCAGGCCGCCCCCCAGGAACTCCACCGGGCCAGCACCGCCTGCTCGGCCTCGGTCGCGGGCCGCTTCTCCTCCCGCAGGGTGTGCAGGACGAGGATCGCGGCGATGTTCGCCCGGATCCGCGCCAGCGGCCCGGACGGCGCGAGGTCGTCCTGGGTGCGCGGCCGGAACCGCGGCCGCTCCACCTCCGCCGGCTCCGGGGCGGGCGCCCGGCGCAGCGTCACCTCGGCGACCTCGACCGGGTACGGCTCGTCGTCGCCGTCAACGTCCTGCACCAGCAGCTGCCCGCTGGTGCCGCCGACCACCACGGCCTCGATGAGGTCGTCGGCATCGTCTTGCGCTTCCTGCCCGGCGGGCACGTCCACGGCCGGCTCGTAGTCCGGGAGCGTGCTGGCTCGGTGGGCGATGAGGTCCCCGGGCCGGAAGGCCGCGACATTCTGCGGCGCCGCCTCCCAGGCGGCGTCCTCTTGCTGCTGGGGCGTGCTGGGGCTGGGCCGCCACAGCCGCGGGTCGTCATCCAGCTCGGGAGCCGGGCCGCTGGTGACCTCGGTGACGAGTGCCTGCTCCGCCTCGGTCAGCGCGCCGTGGTCGTCCGGGCCGGTGGGCAGGCTCCCCTCCTCCAGGGCCTGCCAGAGCCGGTCGAAGAGGTCTTCGGCCCACCGCCGGTGCGGGAGCCCCTGGGGGGAGGCGACCTCGTGCACCGCGCCGTCGGGCCCCACCCGGACCAGCAGGTAGCCGTCGCGCTCGGTGTAGGCGGCCTGCGGGTTGTCGACGCCGATGGCGTAGAGCCGGTACTGCCACGGCCCGGCCTCCGGGCTGGTCGAGGCGCGGAAGACGATCGCCTCAGAGGCAGCCTGGGCATCCAGGTCGGAGAGCTGTCGGGGGGTCTGGTACATCGCGATCCTCCACCACGTCGCGGCACGGTCGATCTGGTCCGGGGGTGGGCGGGGCGCTACACGTTGCGCCCCCGGGATCGCAGGTCCTCCACCGAGGTGCCGAACAGGCGCAGGAAGGACGGCGTCATGTAGTCGAGGACCTGCTGCAGCTGCTCGTCGGTGAGGTCGTCCAAGGTGGTGGTGCCGTCGATCAGGGCGTCGGCGGTGGAGCTGACCCACTCGGTGTGCTCCTGGACGCGCCGCATGCGCGCGGCGAACTGCTCGTCGCTCTCCAGCAGTCCGTCGTCCGCCTCGGCTTCCGCCGCGGTCTCGGGCTCGGGCGGCAGCCGCACCAGCTCGCCCAGCACCTCGAACTCGGCGCGGGCCTTGAGCATCCCCAGCCGCCCGACGCGCTGCTCGTGGGTCTCCTCCGCCAGCGGCTGGTCGTTGATCACCATCTGGTCCCACAGGTCGCCGACCTGCTGCTCGACCTGCTCACCGAGGTTGGTGAAGAAGGCGGTGGGGTCGGGGATGGCGGCGTAGCGCTTGGGCAGCCACCGCCGCCAGTAGGCGCGCGCCTCGACGCCGTACCGGTTCATGGGCATCGCGATCTCCTCGGGGTTACTCGCTGTCAGGTGGGGGGTCATCGTCTCCGGGCTCCTCGCCCGGCGGATCAGCGGAGCCCCCGCCCTCCCCACCGGCCTCGGCCGTCGTGCCCTCCTCGGCGGGCGCGGGAGCGACGGCGAGGATCTCGGCGAGATACTTCTCGTCGCCGTCCCACTGCTCGCGGTGGCGGTCGCGGTGCTGGCCGTTGCGGCAGGTGCCGACCCACAGGCGGCCGATGCGCTCAATCGCGCGGGCGAGAGCGTCCTGCCACAGGTACGGGGCGGACCCGGCGTCCTCACCTTGGGCGTAGGCCGACTGGTGGGAGGTCCACAGCGCGGTCAGTTCCTCGACCACGGCGCCGTGCTGCCACCAGCACTGCCGCGGGATCTGGTCGTTGGTCACCTCGTACCGGTCGGCCATCCAGATGACCCAGGCCACGAACTCGGGCCACAGCGCGGCGCGTTCGGCTTCTTCGAGGTCGTCCCAGCACACCGGGGCGCCGGCGACGCGCTCCTCTTCCTCCTCGCCGCCCTCGCCTGCGCCGCTGCTGTCCCCGCCCGCGCCACCTCCGGCGTCGCGCTCCTCCTCAATGATCTTCAGTCGTTCGGCTTGCAGGACCAGCTCGGCGTTGAGCGAGACGATCTCTTCGTTGATCGTGGCCAGCTGCTGGAACAGGTCGTCGAATCCGTTAGCCATCGGCGCGGCCCGCCTTGTCCAGCGTCACCCGGCGGCCCGCCACGATCTCGCGGGCCTCGCGGGTGGCGGCCTTGATCTCCTCGGCGCGCGGCCCCTCGTGGGCGCGGGTGAAGGTGACGAGGGTGGCCGGGGTGCGGCGGTGGAAGACCAGCCCGCCGCGCTCGGGGATCATGCGGATGTCGGCCGGCTCCAGCACCGCGCGGCGCCGCAGCGAGGTGGACACCGACACGCGGTCGCCGTCGTCGGAGATGGAGGCGACGTCCTCGTCGAACTCGCCCGCCAGCGACGAGTAGGCCTTGAGCTCTTCGGGGTCGGAGATGCCACCGAGGAAGATCTTCACGGTTCCGGCCGCGTACATCTTGCGCACGCCGAGCTGCCCCCACCGCTCCTCGGCCTGGGCGTAGGACTGCAGGACGGCCATGATGAAGATGTTCTGGGAGCCCGAGACGCTCATCAGGCTGGGGATCTCCGGCAGCGGGGCGACGTTGGCCAGCTCGTCCAGGAAGCAGCCCAGCGGGATGGGCAGCCGGCCGTTGGGGGCCCGCCCGGCGATCGCCTTGGCCGTGTCGAACAGCGCCTTGGCGAAGGCGGCGTTCAGCGGTGCGAGCGCCGAGCCCTCCTCGTCCTCGCCGATCAGGAACAGCGTGCCGCCCTCGGTGAGGTACTTCTCGATGTCGAAGACCTCCGCGTCGCCCTCGGGGGCGAAGATCTCGGCGACCTTGTCGTCGTACAGGGCGATGAAGGACTGCTGGGCGGTGCGCCACGTGGCGCTGCGCTCCTCCTCCGCGGCCGCGTGCTGTCCGGCCAGGGCCTCGGCGAGGGCGTGCTTGCCCTGCAGCGCGAGCAGGTCGACGGCCTCCCGGTTGTCCGGGTCGGCCGCCCAGCTGAGCACGTCCGCGACGGGGCGCTTGTTCAGCGCGGCGGCGTGCAGCCAGCAGGTGATCAGGGTCTTGGCGTTGAGGGAGAAGTACCCGCCGTTGGAGGTGCCCTCCTCGCTCTTGGTGGTGGCGACCAGCGTCTCGGCCCGCTTGCGGGCGATCTGGTAGCGCTCGCACCCGGCGGTCAGCGGCCACCGCAGCTGGTTCGGCCAGCCGGACAGCCCGGTCGGGTCGAGCACCCACACCGGGCCGTGCTTCTTGCGCAGCACTGCGGTGTTGTAGAGGACGTCGGTCTTGGAGCTGGTGGCCAGCACCGTCCCCTCGAAGTCCAGGATGCCGGGAAGGATGATCTGGCTCGTCTTGCCCTCACGCGGCGGGGCGACCAGGACCACGCTTTCTTCGATCGTCACCCACAGCCGGAGGTCGGTGGGGTCGGAGGCGCCGATGTTCACCGCGACGTGCCGGATCGTGATCGAGGCAGGGTCTGTCTCGTACATGATCGGCCGCAGGGAGGATGCCCGGGCCAGGGCCTGCTTCTCCCCCATCGCCTTCTCCAACTGCGCGGCGGTGGCCATGCCGTCGGCGCCGTCGGCGCCGCGCCGCTTCCACCACCAGTAGCCTTTCCACGCCCCGTAGCCGGAGCCGACCAGCAGCACCGCGAAGCACGCCCAGAAGGCGAAGGGCCCGCCGACCCCGGTGCCGGGCCAGGCGACGGACGGGTCACCGGGATGGGCGAGCACGGCGAGGAGGCCGCTTCCAGCGGCGTTCCAGCCGACCGCCGCGGGCCGGCCGTGCTGCAGCAGCCCGGAGAGCACCGCCGAGAGCCACAGCAGCGCGGTGAGCACGAACGCGCCGATCAGGGGGATCACCCAGATCGCGTCACGGCCCAGCCGCAGCCGCACGGCGGTCTTCGGGACAGCGGCCTTGGTCATGCGGCGGCTCCCTTGCGCAGGCGGACCATCGGAGCGGACGGGGGCGCGGCCTCGGAGCCGGCGTTTTCCGTCATGCGCCGGTTGGTGTCGGTCAGCCGGATCTCGGTCGCCGTGCGGATGTGCTCCACGAGGTTGATGCGGGAGCCGACCTGCCAGATCGCGTTGCCGGGCCGGCAGACGTTCGCGCCGTCCGGCAGGGACTTGCGGGCCCAGGAGGTCAACCCCAGGTAATCGGCGGTCTTTTCGGCCTCGTCCCTGTCCAGGTGGTAGACCACGCGCGTCGCCGTGAGCTTGAGGATCGCGGCCGCCTCGGGTGCCTCCTCCAGGACCAAGTCGGCCAGGTGGTGGAGAATCGCCCAGAACGACAGCCCGAGCCGCCGCCCGTAGCGGACCAGCTCTTCGAACAGGCGGGCTACGGGGCGGTGGCTGAGGATGTGCCAGGCCTCTTCGACGATCAGGGTGCGCTTGATGTTGTCGCCGGGCTTGATCCATCCGAATCGGATCCAGGGGCCGATGACGGCCATGAGCAGTGGCATGGCCTCGCCTTCGCGCGGCAGCCGGGTCAGGTCGAAGACGATCAGGCGGGCGTCCAGGTCGATGCCCTCGCTGGTCGGGCCGTCGAACAGCCCGGCCAGGTCGCGGTCGGGGTTGCACAGCTCGTCCAGCGCCAGCGCCGCGGGCTGGCCCCACTCGATCAGCTCCTGCGGGCTGACCGGCTGCTGCCCGAGCAGCGCCTCGCGCGGGGCGGTCAGCGCGTCGAGCACGTCGGAGAGCACGGCGACGCGGGCCTCGGCGCGGGCCGTGGCGGAGGCCGCCTTGTGGGCTTCGGCGAGGGCGAACTTCGTCTGCGAGGACAGCGGCCCGCCGGCCAGGATCTCCATCATGGACACGAGCACCTTGAACTGGTGCTCGGCCGGGATGCGCGCGTCGAGGGGGTTGATGCGGATGCCCTCGCTGGAGTCGGCGTCGCCGTAGACCAGGCGGATCGGCGTGATGCCCAGCTCCCGGGCGATGCCGTCCCACTCGCCGCTGCCGTCCTCGCCCTGGGCGTCCAGGATGCAGAAGTTTCTGTCACGGAAGCGCAGCTGACGCAACACGTAGGTCTTCTCCAGCGCCGACTTGCCGTGCCCGGACTTGCCGAGCACCAGCACGTGTGGGCTGGGCAGGCGCACGCGCGCCTTGGGGTCGTACAGGATGAACGGGTCGAAGATGTACGCCTTGCCGCTGTAGGCCTCCCGCCCGATGATCACCCCGCGCGGGTCCATGCTGGCCGCGCCCACGGCCGGGTACAGGCCGCAGGCGTTGGAGGAGGTCGAGCGGATCGCTCGGCGCCGGGTCTGGGTCTGGCTGCGCAGCATGTCCAACACGGCGATCAGCGCCCTTCCTTGAGCAGGCCGCCGCTGAACGGCAGCGTGTTGGCGAAGGCCCGGTGGTGCTCCTTGTCGCACCACTCCAGGCGCAGCCCGCTGCGGGTGGCGGCGTTGCGGATGGTGTCGGCGTCGCGGCGCAGGCCCTCGCTGCTGGGAGAGGTGACGGTCACCCAGCCAGCCAGGCGGATACCGGCCGCGCCGTTGGCGATCTCCTGCATCGTGGACAGGGACGCCTTCTGGGCCTTCTGCTCGCGTGGGTCCTCGATCTTCCCGGCCCGCTTGTCGGCCTGCCCCAATTCGTTGGTGGCGTCCGCCATCGCCTCGGTGATGGCCTGGTCGGTGGGAACCAGGTCCATGGTCACCGACATCGAGATGATGACGTCCTGGACGTAGAGCAGCAGCGGGGCGAGGAAGTTGATCCCGGCCGGCAGGACCGGCCACTCCTTGACCCAGGCGGTGCGCGAGTGCCACGCCTCGGGGGAGGCCTCCCAGCTGCGGGAGACCATGTGGTCGGACGGGCGGGCGTCCAGCTCGGCGGGCCAGGCGGTGACCCGGTCCATGCCGGTGGTGTCGTCGATCCAGTGGCTCGGGTCGTAGGCGTGGTGCAGGTAGGAGGCGAGCGCGGCCTCGTCCAGGTTGCGCACGTGCCGCAGCTGGCCGCGCGCCAGGGAGCGGATGAACGACTCGATCTCCTTGCCCAGGGTGACCGCGTAGCCCTCGTGGAGGGTGTTGTAGCGGCGGGCCTCGGCGACGAGTTCGGAGGTGTAGGGGATGCCGAGCGTGAGGATGAGCCGGCGGTCCTCGGCGGTGACGGCGACCTGGCGGATCAGCTCGCCGTAGGAGTGGTCCAGCCAGGCCGGGGCGTGCGGGTCGCGGCGCGCGGCCGCGTCCCGCACGTGCGCGTTGGGGTCGGTGGGGATGATCCGGGCGATCCACTGCAGGCGGCGGATCCGTCCGCCGCCGTCCGCCGTGGACTTCAGCAGGAACTCGTACGCCCGGATCAGCGCCTCCTTGTCGTCGGTGTCCAGGCTGCCGAAGTCGCGCATCGCCTCGACCTCGACCGCCGCGGTGAACATCAGCTCGTGCGGCTGGAGCAGGATGGCGATCTGCCCGAACGCCGTGCGCGCCGAGATCCACTCCATGTCCTTCGGCACACCCGGCGGCACGTCGATGGGCACCCGGCGGCCGTCGGCCATCCGGCCCGCGGTCGGCGCCTTCGACCGGTACAGCAGCGAGCCGTCGCGCAGCAGCTTCCTGTAGGTCCGGTTGATCTCGAACCACTTCAGGTAGGTCCGCCCCTTGTAGGGGGCGAGCGTCGCCCAGGCGCAGCTTCCCGCGATCACCGCGAACGCGAGGACCTTGACGATGATGCCGCTGAGCATCCAGACCAGGAGCAGGCCGCCGACGAACCCGGCGCCCAGGATGAGCTGTTCGTCGGACTCCAGCTTCCGGCCGAGCAGGCCGCGCGGCCGCGGCCGGGGGACGGTGAAGGTACGTGCCATGGGGTCAACTTCCGCTCATCGTGGGCTCGGTCATCTCGGCTGGTCGCCCTCGGGTTCCGGCGGCGGCTCGTGGGCCGGGGGCTCGGACGGCGGCCACGACGGCGGGGGCGCCTCGCCGCCGCTCTCGCCGCCTGCTGGCGCGGACGGCGGCGGCGT
Organism: uncultured Streptomyces sp.; assembly: GCA_965654005.1. Classification (GTDB taxonomy): domain Bacteria; phylum Actinomycetota; class Actinomycetes; order Streptomycetales; family Streptomycetaceae; genus Streptomyces. The sequence goes on from CBFHCJ010000015.1 coordinate 18,373, forward strand.
GTGGTCCTCGGGGAAGCCTCCGGGCCCCCCGGGGCCCGGCTCGCCCGCGCCGGTACCGCTGCCGCCGGGCCCGCCGGGACCGGCGTCGGGACCGGAGCCGGAGCCGGGGCCGGTCGGCGGGGTGTCCGGGGCGCCGTGGGTGTCATCGTCGGTGCCCGCGGTGGCGCCGTCCACGCCGCGCTCGGCCGCCTGCTCGGCCTGGTCCTTGGCCATGTCGACGCCCTTCTTGCCCGCCACGGCGGCCGCGCCGACCCCGGTGGACGCCGCGGCGCCCTCCGCTCCTGCGGCCTCCTCGCCGCTGGCTTCCCCGCCGTCACCGCCGCCGTCGTCGTCGGCGCCGTCACCGCCTCCGCCTGAGCCGCCTCGGCCGCCGAACCGGCTCTTGAGCTCTCCGAAGGTGTCACCGGCCTGGCTGCCCAGGTTCTGCGCCCGGCCCTTGAGGTCGTCGCGGGCCTGGTACATGTGCTGCAGCTCATCGCCCATCAGCGGCAGGAACTTCGCCAGGGTGAAGGGCAGGAACAGCGCGAGGAACAGCAGGGCGAGCGCGGTGAAGACCGTGGCGAAGGACTGGACGACCGAGGTGTCCCCGTGGCCGCTGGACGCCAGCATGCCCGTGGCCAGGGCGATCGTGGTGAAGGTGACGTACTTGCTGGCGATGATGGCGCCCATCACCCCGACCCACCGTTTGTTGTGGTTCCACAGGCTCTTGTCCACCAGCCCGCTGAACACCGAGGCGCCGAACACCAGCCCGGACAGGATCAGCGCGTTGCGGACGATCAGCTCCAGCCACACCCCGGCAATCGCGGTGAGCATGCCCATCGCCAGGAACAGCACGATCACCGCTCCGCCCGGGATCGCCATCAGCGCGGCCATCGCCGCGGTGACGGTGACGACCATGCTCGCCGCGTCCCCGGCCACCGGGGCGAACATCGCCTCAGCGGCCTCGTCGAACAGTTCCGTGACGTAGGCGACGGCGGCCGGCGCCAGTGCCGAGACCACCACCGACATCAGCAGGAAGCCGATCGACTCGCCCAGCGCCTGCAACGGCGGCACGCCCTGCAGCGCGCGCTTGGCCACCGCGAACAGCCAGAGGATCACCGTGAGCACCGACGAGGCGGCGAACGCCATGGTGTAGGTGCGCAGGAAGCCCGGGTTGCCCCAGTCGATCCGCGTGGTGGACAGCAGGGCCTTGATCATCTGGGTGAACAGCGAGGTGACCGCGTTGTTGAAGAACTGCGCGATGTACCCCAGCGGGTCACTCATGAAGTCGATGGCCTTGTTCGTGGCCTCGACCGTGTGGCAGATCTTGTCTGCGAACGGGATGTGCTTGCACGACCAGTCGCTGAACGCGTTGGCGTGCGCCTGCTGACCGACCGCGAAGAACACCTGGAAGGTGGTCGTCAGCCCGGTTATCAGCAGCAGCCGCGTGCGCAGGCGCTGCATCGTCTCAGCCGACATACGGAGGCGCATCGAAGTCCCGATCAGCCGTGCGGAAGTCATCGACCGAACTCGGCTCGCTGCCAGTGGACACAGGTGTCGGGCCGTTGACCGAGTTGACCGATGCCAGCTTCCAGTCGCCGTCCTGCCACTGGAGGGTGAGGGTGTAGGTCGTCCAGGACGACGAGACCGGCAGCGGCGCGTTCTTGCTGGTGGTGCCGACCAGCCCGGCCATCCACACCTCGACCGTGGCGACCTGGTCGGTGTAGCTGTCGGTCTTGGTGCCCATGGCCGCGGCCCGCGCCACGAGGGTGTCGGCGTTCGCGTCGCTGATGCCGAGTGAGGAGAGCACCTGCTTCATGCCGGTGTCGTCGTTGGAGGTCAGCTGGTCGCGCGCCCCGGACGTCGCCATCGCGGCGATGATCTTGTGGCGGGTGGCGGTATCGGTGAAGTACTTCGCCGACGAGCGGGCGATCTGGTAGTTGACCGCGGCCTCGACCGCGCCGGCCTGCGAGTGGGCGTAGCCGACCGGGACTCCGTCGACCACCTTCAAGGCGGCCGTCTGCGGATTCCCGCCCGCGCCGCCGGTGTTCTTCCCCGGCGCCGTGCTCTGGCCCGCGCCGGGCGTGGAGTCCCCGCTTGGGCTGGTAGAAGTGCCGCTGCCCCGGCTGAGGTTGACCACCACGGCCAGGATGAGCAGCACCGCGAACAGCCCTCCGGCGATCGCCGCGCCGCGCCACCACGGCTTGTTCTCCTGCACCGGGCCGCTGTCGTCTGCGCCGAGCATTTTGGTGCCGCGGCGCGGCGGTGGGGTGCTGCGAGCCATGTCAGATCCCCATCCCGTAGACGATCGTGAAGATCGTGCCGAGCGAGGCGACGACGAACGCGCCGATCAGGGAGCCGCCGACCTCCTTCTTGCCCTTGGAGACCTGAGCGACGTCGTGTTGGCCCTCGCCCACCTTGATGTGGAAGGCGCCAAGAGCCGCCCGGCCCAGCAGCGCGAGCACCACCGCCGCCATGATCGCCTGGACCACGGTGCGCGCGGTCTTGCCCAGCGCGCCGAACGGGCCCCAGTCCGGGGCCAGCCCGTTGACCAGGTTCCCGATGCTGCCGTTGGCGGCCAGCACCACCACGTGGTGCGCAACAGACATCCCCGACTCCTTACTTCATCCCCGCGTCGTGGAGCTGGACCCAGTACGGGCCGAACTGGCCTCAACGTACACAGACCCATGCTTGACAACAACTGTTTATGACTTCGACGGGGGGCTAGGGTACGCCTACGATGACCCTGACCGGTAGCTGAGCCCCCTTCGCGGGGACTTGGCTGACACCTTCGCGAGGTAGGTGCATGTCCGAGAAGCCCACCGTCCAAGAGCGGCGACCAGCCTCCGACGGTTCGTCATACTCCGAGGTCAGTGCGGGTTCTATGCCTGACTTTCTCACCGTGGAGGAGACCGCGGGCTGGCTGCGCACGACCAAGGGGGCGGTGATGGCCGGGCTGCAGCGCGGTGAGATCCCCGGTCGCAAGGTCGGCGGCGAGTGGCGCATCAGCACCGCCGCCGTCCTGGCTGTGTTCCGCGGAGCAGTGCCGGGGGCCAGTACCTCTTGATGTCTGCAGCGGGGCGGTGGTGGTCTACTGGGCCCCGGCTATTCACAAACGTTTACGGCTGGGGGCTTGGTGAAGACCGCGCGGAACGTCGGCATCGCGATATTCGCGGCCTTCTTGGCGGTGATGGGGCTATCCGTCCTGGTCGTGGCCGGAGCCACCGGCGCCGCCAACGCCAAGACCTGCAACGGCAGTCTGCAGCCAGTCGGCGACGGCCAGAGCGGCGCCGGGGCAGGCGGTGATCCGGTGAAGTTCGACGGCGCCACCCAGGCATCCAACGGCCAGGTCATCGTCCCGCTCAACCCGCAGGGCCCGCAGACGCACGCCACGTGGAACGACGCCCAGGTCCGCAACGCCTCCACGATCACCAACGTCGCCCGGACCCGGGGACTTGCCCCCCGCGCCGCCGTCATCGCGGTCGCCACCGCGATGCAGGAGTCCAGCCTGAACAACCTCGACCACGGCGACCTGGACAGCGTCGGCCTCTTCCAGCAGCGCCCCAGCCAGGGCTGGGGCACCGTCGCCCAGCTCACCGACCCGGTCTACGCGTCCGGCAAGTTCTACGACTCCTTGGTCAAGGTGCACGGCTGGCAGACCATGCCCCTGTCCCAGGCCGCGCAGAGCGTGCAGCAAAGCGGTCTCCCCGACGCGTACGCCAAGTGGGAGCAGTCCGCCGGCGCGCTGGTCGCCAAGACCTGGGGTCTGCACGCGGTCACCTCGATCTCCACCGGCTGCGACAGCTCCGGCAGCAACGACCCCGCCGCCCACTTCACCACCAAGAACCCCCGCACCGCCGCCCAGGCGATCGCCGCGGCCCGCAAGGCAGCCGGAACAACCGGGTGGTACCGCCGGTGCGACAACTTCGTCGCCCAGGCCTACGGCTGGGGAAGCAGCGGTTCGGATAGCGCCAATGTTCACTGGAACCGCCTGGTCGACGCGGGCCTTGCCCACCCCGGGGACAACAACCCACCCGCCGGCGCGCTGCTGTTCTACGACACCGGCGAGTCAGCCGGCCACGTCGCCCTCTACCTCGGCGACGACATGGTCGCCAGCAACGACATCCTCGGCGACGGCACCATCGGCATCGTCCACCGCAAGGACCTCACCGACGGCACCTGGCGCCTGCGCTACCGCGGCTGGGCCGAACCCTCGTTCCCCGACGCCGGCGGCACCAGCACCATCTGACAAGCCATCAAGAAGGGACAAGCCCGTGAACCCCACCGACACGATGGTCCAGGTCCGCATCACCGCCGACGGAACGTGCTTCATCGACGACGAGTTCTTCGCCCCGCCGCCCGGCGCCTCGCTCAACGAGGCCGTCCTTTCCCACCTCCAGCTGGAGGCCGCAGCCGCCGAAGCTCCCGTCCGCGCCGTCATCCGCGACGAGCAGGCCGACTACACCATGGCCATCCAGGTCAACGCCGACGGCACCAGCCAGCCGCTCCAAGAGCAGCAGGCGGCCCCGGCGACCAACAGCCCGCAGCCGCAGGCCGCACCCCCCGTTCCACCCGACCCCCAAGCAGTCGCCGCGCCCGGGGATGAACCCCTGCCCGTCAACCGGCCGTACGAGCCGCTGCCCGAGCCGTACCGAGCCCGGCTCGAAGGCATCTGCGCCACCGCCTTGCAAGGCAGCTTCCCCCTAGCTGCCGCAGGCGCAGACCAACTGATAAGCGAACTAATCGCCCAGTATGGACCAGATCACCTCTACACACTGGCCGCCGGAACCGTCCGCGGCGACATCGCCTGGCTCATGCGCGACCACCGCTACGCTCTCCAGGTCTGGTCCTACCTCGCCAAGGTCTGGCACAGACTCCTCGGGCCCACCCACAGGACGACCGTCCGCGCTGTCAACAACGCTGTCGCCTGCTGGCGCCGCCTGCCGCAGCCTGACGCCCTGGCCAAGGGGAACGAGATCACTGCACTTCTGCAGGAAGTGCCCACCCCCCAAGCCGAACCCCATCTCAACTTCATCCGCAAGCGCCTCCAGCGCCTCGCCGCCGCCAGCTGACGAGAGGGAGAACCTCGTGAACCCCATCCGCACCGGCCGCACCATCCTCTTCCTCCTCCCCTACCTCCTGGTCATCAGCGGCCTCCTCGTCGCCGGCCAGAAGGCCGCCGCACCCGGAGGCGCCACCAGCGCCCTCCAGGCCCTCGCCGTCGCCGCTGTTGGCTTCGTCTGGGCCTACGTGCGTGCTCGCCGCTCGTGTCGCTGACGCTGCCATCGGCTTGGGTCGCCTCACATTCCAGTCGGCTCGGCGATGCCACGTGCCTCGCGGTGACGTCACTGCTAGCATTGCCGTCATGGAGCAGAAGAGTATGACTCTGCGTGTTCCCGTTGGCGATGCTGAGCGCATCAGCCGCCGGGCCGCTGAACTCGGATTGTCGGTCAACGCCTACCTGCATCAAACGGTCATGGCTGACGTGAACCAGGACGTTGCGAGGTTCGCCGCGCCGACCCGCGAGGTTGTGGACTGGCTCAACAGTGACAATGAGGCCGCCGGCATCCTGGGGCGGCTGAACTCCATGATCGATCCGCGTGGCCAGACGAACCGAGGCGCTGCGGCGTGAGTGATCGGCTCACCGTTGCGCATCTGTCGGCCGTGGCCCAGCAGATGCCGGGAGACCCGTCTGTCGACGACTGGGGAGTGCCGGCTGCATCGATCGCGAGATGCGAAGCGATCGTGGCGGAGGTGCCGGTCTACCAGGGACCTCGCGCTCAGGCCGCAGCCCTGTTTCACACTCTCCTGCGTCTGCCGATGCTGGAGTTCTCGAACGGGCCCTTTGCTATCGCCGCAGCGATCGACCTGCTCAGGTATCACGGGGTGGAAGGCAAGTATGAACCCCTGGAGTGGGCGAACCTGGCCGTCGAAGTGGCAGAGGGACGTGCGAGCGTGCGAGACGTCCTAGCTGCCATCAGGGCCTGGACACAGGACGAACGCTGAGAGCGCCGACGGCACTGCCAGGAAAGCAGAAGGCTGAGGCCTGCGTAGGAACAGCATGCCTTCGGCTTCTCATCAGCGGCAGTGATCCGTCGGGATGAGAGCCCGACGGATCCCGCACTACATCAGACCCCCTACGAGACCAAGGAACGTAGAGCAGTCATGAACGATAAGAGTACCTACCCGATGGTGGTCCGCACATGAGCAACGAAGTACTCGTGCAGAACGCCACCCAAGTGATCGGACGGCAGGTCACCCCCTTCCCGGTTCAGGAGCCGGACGTCATCGCTTCACTCGGCTACAAGGGGGGCATCGGCAAGTCAACGCTCGCGGAGGAAGTTGCTCAGGAGCTCGACGGTGTGGCGGTGGACTTCGACTGGTCGAAGGGTGGCATCACCGCCGGCTGGGGCTACCGCGAAGAGGACCGCATCGGCTCCCCCCTGATCGAGGCGTTCGAGTCCGGCCGAGTACCCACCCCCTTGCGTGGCGGGTCCCGGAAGCCGGACCTGATCCCTGGCCATACCACCTTCGGAGAGCACCAGCCCTCAGCCGAGAAGGTGAAGGATGAACTGATCCGCTGGGCTGGGGAATTGAAGCGACGTCTCGTCGTGGACACGCATCCTGATGCCTGCCCCTCCACGTACGGCGCGATGGCGGCTGCCCGGGTCGTCCTCACACCGGTGGTCCTCAAGGCACGGGAAATGCGCTCTCTGGAACAGCTCTTGGAGGAGGCGAGCGACTACCCGCTGCTTCTCATCCCGTACATGGTCGACGGTTCGCCGTCGCAGTGGACGATCGATGAGTTGGAGAGGCTGGCCAAGCGCTTCAACGTCCCGGTCGGCCCCATGGTCAGCTACTACAAGTGGATCGGCACCAGGCGCAAGCGTGTGGCTATCTGCTCGGAGCCTGTCTTCAAGAAGGAAGAGCCGTTCGTCCAGCAGATCCGGGAGGTCGTGAAGGCGGTGCAGAACTATGGCTGACGGCCTTTCACAGCTTCGGCAGCAGAAGGCTTCCCGTAAGCGGACCGGCCCCCCGCCGCCGAAGCACCCGAAGGTGGGCGTCGACAACAACCCGTCGGGAGAGAGCAAGCCTGATGGAAGTTCCGACGCTCCTACCGTTGAGGCTTTGGTGAGGGAAGACTCGTCACCGCAGACCGCTTCCCTGCCTGGGGAGAGCAAACTCAACGGCCATGCTCCCGCAGTCGGCCCGGTTGCTGTCGAACAGGTGAGTGGCTCTCCGGTTTCCGCGCCAGGGCCAGCAACGCCAGCGCATGATGCATCGGGCCCTTCGCTCGTCGACGGCGCGTCCTCCCGGTTGTCGGAAGAGGCGACGCATGATGAGCCTGAGTCTGGTGGCGCTCGGGTCACCCCACCGCGGCAGCGGGAGGTTGAGCCGACTGGACGGGTTGAGACGCCCATGCCGCAGCACTCGACCGAGCCTCACCCTGGAACGGAGGTGGCCAAGCCGTCCTCTGCATCGGTCACGCAGCTGAGTACGGAGTGGGACACCTACACGCCGCCGGCCTCAGATGTCCTGGTGCGCGCGGAAGAAGTGCTGAACCAGCGCTTCTTCGAGCGTGAGCCGCTCAACGCATCCGTCCCGAAGGCGCTGGAGATCGGCCACCGTCTCCAGATGCTCAGGGTCGTCTCACGGATAGACCGTATCCCCCCGGCTGACCTGGTGGCCGTAGGCCTGGACTGGTTCCTGCGTGGAGGAGTCCAAGATGTCGCCGATATCGCACATCCGTGGAACAAGTACCTGGGCGGTGGCACCCCTCCGCACATCCCGCGGGCTGAGGACGTGCTGAACCAGCGGTTCATCGACCGCGAGCAGCTCAAGGCCTCTGTGCCAGCACAGCTGGACTTCGGGCGCCGCCTCAGTCTGTACAAGCTCAACAACCGGGGGCTTCGGAAGGTGCCTGTTGGTGACATCGTGGCGGTGGCCATGGATCGCTGGCTGCGCCTGATGGGTTTCTGAGCTCGAACCCGCCGGACCGCCCCAGGGGGCTCACCAGCGCAAGCATGGTGGGCCCCCTTCTTTCTTTCTGTAGTGAGGCGTACGTCCCAACGTCCGTCGGCACGGCTAGTTCTACGACTAGGCCACTAGTCGTTACACTAGCCGTGTCAACGTAGAAGGAGAGAGAGATGGCCCGCAAAGCCCCGATCGCGGAACGGTTGAGGCAGCTCACCCGAGCTGTCGAATCGCTTGAGGAGTACGCAGGTGACGACGACGCATGGCTCACGCCCCACGAGGAAACGAGGAAGCTGATCGAGGCCCGCAGGGTGGATCGAGAACAGCTCAATTACTCGGTCCCCGCTGACCTGCAGCTAAAGCAACGCGTGAACGCGTACAACGCGGAAAACGGGAACCCGGGCGCCGGTAACCTTGTGGCTGCCATTCTTGACGCTTGGCTCCGAGCGCATGGCTATCCGCCTGACCATGCCCAATAAGCTCTTGCTCGGCGGGCTTACAGCAGGCCCCGAAGCGCACCTTCGGCGTTGTCTGCGGCTTTGGCAAGCGCCTGCATGTGCGTCGATGCAAGTTCTCCGGTTCCCAGACCCGCAGCAGAGAGCACTGCATCAAGCTTCCGTCTCTGCTCGCGAGTTAGGCGGGAACCCGCGACGTTATGGCTCAGGACGTCCCGGGCTGCGTAGGCGTCGAGAGCGGCCACGTCGGCGAGGGCACGGTGCAGGTTGGCCGTGTGAGGGCTGGTTCGGTCGTGGGTCAGGTCGAGTGCGGCGAGCCCGACCCGAGTCTGGAAGGCCGCAGTCGCTGGATCGGGCTGGACCATCACCGTGAGGGCCTGCTGGAGAGTGGAATCCAGCTCCGACTGCGGCTCGGGCGTATCCCCGGGTCGGCAGTTAACCCGCAGGAGGGCGGCGATGGCGCTCTCCCATGGCTCTGTGGGAACGGTGGACGCGATCACCGAGCGCGCTTGGTCGTCGAGATCGCGTTCCATCAGCGACATGATCAGGATTTGGCGGCCGTCGAGGAGGCGGTTGCCGATGCCGCGGTGTGCGGCCATGGCTTCGGCCGCCTCGGTCCAGCGGCCGATGCGTGCCAGGGCGCGTGCGCCGTCCACGAGAAGGGTGACCCACAACTCCTGACAGATCTTCCGGTGGTCCGCGTCCGTGCTGATCAGGGCTGACAGGTCGATGGCGTTGCCGTGGATCTCGGCGGTGTCCCGCTTCTTAGCGGCGTAGTAGAGGCGGGTGAGTAGGTCGTAGGCGGCTTGGCCGTCGCCCTCGCGGGTCAGCAGCCGGGAGATGTTGATCAGTGGCATCAGCGACATGACGGCGATGTCGCCGCTCAGGCCGCCGGCGTCGGCGAAGACCCGGTGCTGTCTCCAGCACAGATCGGCTGCCAGGTCGGGCATCCCGGCGTCGGAGGCGATCAGCGCGGCGTAGTTGAGGACCCCGCAGGCGCGGGGCACCCGGGGGGGGTGGCCCGCGCCAGCGGGGGCGGCGGTCAGCCCGGGGGGGTG
>CBFHCJ010000016.1:0-27292 GCA_965654005.1 uncultured Streptomyces sp.
GCTCAGGGAGCTGACGGCGGCGCGCAAGCACCGCACCGAGAGCGAGCGGCTGGTCGAGTCGCTGACGCCCCGGGAGCGGGAGGTGCTGCGCTGCATGGTCGCAGGGCTCGGCCGCAAGGCCGTCGCCGAGCGGCTCTTCCTCTCCCCGCACACCGTTCGCACCCATATGCAGAACGTGCTGGGCAAGCTGGGCGTCCACTCCACCCTCGCCGCCGTGGCCCTCGCGCGCCGCGCGGGGGTCGGACCGGTCGACCTAGCCGGGGATGTTGTCGAACGGGGCGGTCAGCTGGCGTAGCAACGCGGCCAGTTCACCGCGCTGGGCACTGCTCAGCTCCGACAGGATCGCCCGCTCCTGGTCGAGCAGCCCGGCGAGGGCCTGGTCCGCCCGGTCCCGGCCCTCACCGGTGAGGCGGACCAGCACGCCCCGGCGGTCGCTCGGGTCCGGGAGCCGCTCGACCAGGCCCTTCTTCGCGAGGCGGTCGATACGGTTCGTCATCGTGCCGGAGGTGACCAGTGTCTGGGTCAGCAACTGGCCGGGGGAGAGCTGATAGGGGCTGCCGGCCCGGCGGAGCGCGGTGAGGACGTCGAACTCCCAGGGCTCCAGGCTGTGCTCGGAGAACGCCAGCCGGCGTGCGCGGTCCAGGTGCCGGGCCAGTCTGCTCACCCGGCTGAGCACCTCGAGCGGTTCCACGTCGAGGTCCGGGCGCTCCCTGCGCCATGCCGCGACCAGCCGATCGACCTCGTCCTCCATAGCGATCAGTGTAGTGGTTGTGTCGACTTGAAGTCTCTTGATGTTAAGTTTCTTAATTTCGAGTCTCTTGATATCGAGCCTCTTGTCGCTAAGAGGTTGCGGTACGAGGATGGCTTTCCGTACGGAGGCGGCGTCAAACGGGGGCGACGCCTCCGTACGAGGACGCCGTCCCCGTTCGTTGTCAGGAGGCTCAGCCATGCCCGCCACCCCGACCTGGGACCCCGCTCAGTACCTGCGCCACGCCGGCCACCGCGCCCGCCCCTTCGTCGACCTGCTCGCCCGCGTACCGGACCTCCCCGGCGACCCGCCCCGCATCGCCGACCTGGGCTGCGGACCCGGCAACGTCACCGTCCTGCTCGGCGATCGCTGGCCCACCGCACACATCACCGGGTACGACAACTCGCGCGAGATGCTCGACAAGGCCCACACCGAGCACGAGGGCCCCACCGCGGGCGGCGGTCGCCTCGACTTCTCCCACGCCGACGCCCGCACCTGGGTGCCACCGGAGCCGTACGACCTGATCATCAGCAACGCCACCCTCCAGTGGGTGCCCGGGCACGCCGACCGCTTCCCCGATTGGATCGCGAGCCTCGCCCCCGGCGGCAGCTTCGCCTTCCAGGTCCCCGGTAACTTCGACTCCCCCAGCCACCGGCTGATGCGCGAACTCGCCCACTCGGCCCGCTGGAAGGACCGCATCGCCGACACCCTGCGCCACGACGACGCCGTGCTCAGCCCCGGCGCCTACCTGGAACGCCTCACCGCCCAAGGCTGCACGGCCGACGTGTGGGAGACGACGTATCTGCACCTCCTGGAGGGCGAGGACCCGGTCCTCGACTGGGTGAAGGGCACCGGACTGCGGCCGATCCTCACCGAGCTGGGCGACGAGTCGGAGGAGTTCCTCGCCGACTACCGGACGGCACTGCGCGAGGCGTACCCGGCGACCGACCACGGCACGGTCTTCCCGTTCCGCCGCATCTTCGCCGTCGCCACAAGGGAGGCCTGAGCGATGCTCGCCGCCGTCGACCACGTCCAGCTCGCCGCCCCGCCCGGCTCGGAGCACCTGCTGCGCGGGTATTACATCGACGCCCTCGGCATGACCGAGATCCCCAAACCGCCGGTGCCTGCCGCGCGGGGCGGGTGCTGGTTCCAGGCGGGAAGCGTGCAGCTGCACCTGGGGATCGAGAAGGACTTCCGGCCCGCGAAGAAGGCCCACCCCGGGCTGAGAGTGACGGACATCGAAGCGTACGCCGCCCGGCTCGCCGCGCACGGAGCACAGGTGACCTGGGACGACGACCTGCCCGGCCACCTGCGGTTCTATTCGGAGGACCCCGTCGGCAACAGACTGGAGTTCCTCGAACCCCGGTAGCGCCGCAAGAGCACCGCAGACTGGACCGCCGCCCGGCCGAACAGGGCCGCGCCGGCCAGCGGCACCAAGGGGAGGGACACGCGCCCGATCCGGTCCCAGACGTTTCGCTCGACCGGCACCCACCGGCCCCACGGCTCCTCGGCCACCTCCGCGTGCAGGCCGGGGAAGGAGGAGTACGTCACCTTCGCCGTGCCGTGCGCCAGGTACGCGGTGCAGTCCCAGTGGGAGCGCGTACCGCCCCGGTAGCTCTTCACCGCCGGCATGTAGAAACAGGCCTGCATCCGCGTCCTCTGCGGATGCCCGATCAGCCCCAGGTGGGCCGCGGCGGCGACGTACCCGTAGACGGTGACACCGAGAAGGAAGACGGTGAGGGCACCGAATACGACGACGCCGACCGCCTGCTTCCGGCCGGTGGGACTGATCTCTCTGGCCACCGGGTGATCGTACGAACACGCCCCCGGGTCACGTCGGCGGGGCTACGCCTTGCGGTGCCCCATCAACCGCGGCCTCTGCTCCAGCCCGTCCAGCCCGTGCCACGCCAGGTTCACCAGATGCGCGGCCACCTCGGCCTTCTTCGGACGGCGCACGTCCAGCCACCACTGCCCGGTCAGCGCGACCATGCCCACCAGCGCCTGCGCGTACAGGGGCGCCAGCTTCGGGTCGAAACCGCGGCTCTTGAACTCGCGGCCCAGGATGTCCTCCACCTGAGTGGCGATGTCCGAGATCAACGAGGCGAAGGAACCCGTCGACTGAGGGATGGGGGAGTCGCGGACCAGGATGCGGAAACCGTCCGTGTACTCCTCGATGTAGTCCAGGAGGGCGAACGCCGCCTGCTCGCACAGCTCACGCGGGTGCCCGGCCGTCAGCGAGCCGGTGACCATGTGCAGCAGACGCCGCATCTCGCGGTCCACCACCACCGCGTACAGCCCCTCCTTGCCGCCGAAGTGCTCGTACACCACCGGCTTGGAGACCCCGGCCTTCGCCGCGATCTCCTCCACCGACGTGGCCTCGAACCCCTTGGCGGCGAACAGCGTGCGACCGATCTCCAGCAACTGCTCGCGGCGCTCCGCTCCGGTCATACGGGTGCGACGGGTGCGCCGCGGCTTGTCGGTGCTGGGGGTGCTGGAGTCGGTCGCCACACCGTCAATCATGCCGCGTCGGCGGTCGCCCTCCGGCGCCGGGAGCCGTTCCCGTCGGTGGAGCGGCGCGAATCGATACGCGAGCGTGACGGCCAGCGCACGTCGTACGCCCAGCCGAGCAGCTCGAACCAGCGGATGATCCGCGCCGAGGAGTCCAACTGGCCGCGCTCCACGCCGTGCCGCGCCGACGTCGGGTCCGCGTGGTGCAGGTTGTGCCACGACTCGCCGCACGACAGGACCGCCAGCCACCACACGTTGCCCGAGCGGTCACGCGACTTGAACGGGCGCTTGCCCACCGCATGGCAGATCGAGTTGATCGACCAGGTCACATGGTGCAGCAGCGCCACCCGGACGAGTGACCCCCAGAAGAACGCCGTGAACGCGCCCCACCACGACATCGTCACCAGCCCGCCGATCAGCGCCGGCAGCATCAGGGACACCGCCGTCCACAGCACGAACTGGCGGGAGATCGTCCGGATCGCCCGGTCCTTGATCAGATCCGGCGCGTACTTGTCCTGCGGCGTCTGCTCCTCGTCGAACATCCAGCCGACATGGGCCCACCACAGGCCCTTCATCAGCGCGGGGACCGTCTCCCCATAACGCCACGGAGAGTGCGGGTCGCCCTCCGCGTCCGAGAACTTGTGGTGCTTACGGTGGTCGGCCACCCAGCGCACCAGCGGGCCCTCGACGGCCAGCGACCCCGCGATCGCCAGCGCGATCCGCAGCGGCCGCTTGGCCTTGAACGAGCCATGCGTGAAGTAACGGTGGAAACCGATCGTGATTCCGTGACAGCCCAGGTAGTAGAAGAAGACCAGCAGGCCAAGATCGAGCCAGCTCACGCCCCAGCCCCAGGCCAGCGGCACCGCCGCGAGCAGCGCCAGAAACGGGACGGTGATGAACAGCAGGAGAGTGATCTGCTCGATCGAGCGCTTCTGCTCGCCGCCCAGCGTCGCGGAGGGCAGCGCAGTGTCGTCGTTCGCCTTCGGGGCGTCTTCGATCACATCGGAGCTTGTGGTCATGGGGGCGTCCCCTGTGGGGTTGTGGGGTCGAGGGTGGAGGCAGGCGCCCCGGGATACGGAACCCAGGGTGCTCGCGGGATTCTGACGGGAGTTCCTACGGTTCCGTAACCTACGGCGTCGTAAGTATGGCAGTGCGTCGCGCGGCGGCAAGAGCCCGAGAGCCTGCGCGTCCGCGAGGACACCTATCCTTGGAGTCGGTCGGACAGCGCGGTCCGCTCTGTTTTCTTCCCGGATGCCCGGTCCGTATGCGGCACCCGCCGCGCACGGCACCCATCCGGGTCCCCTCCCAGACCAGCTTGAACACTGCAAGGAGCCGCACCTGTGAGCAGTGCCGACGACCATGGCCAGACCACCACGACGACCAGCACCGAGCTGCGCACCGACATCCGCCGACTGGGTGACCTGCTGGGTGAGACCCTCGTCCGGCAGGAGGGCCCCGAGCTCCTGGAGCTGGTCGAGCGGGTCCGCAGGCTGACCCGCGAGGACGGGGACGCCGCCGCCGAGCTGCTGCGCGGCACCGAACTGGAGACCGCCGCCAAGCTGGTGCGCGCCTTCTCCACCTACTTCCACCTGGCGAACGTCACCGAACAGGTGCACCGCGGCCGCGAGCTGCGCGCCAGGCGCGCCGCCGAAGGCGGACTCCTCGCCCGTACCGCCGACCGGCTCAAGGACGCCGACCCCGAGCACCTGTGCGAGGCCGTCAAGCACCTCAACGTGCGCCCGGTGTTCACGGCGCACCCGACGGAGGCCGCGCGCCGGTCCGTCCTGAACAAGCTCCGGCGCATCGCCGCGCTCCTGGAGACCCCCGTCATCGAGTCCGACCGCCGTCGCCACGACACCCGCCTGGCGGAGAACATCGACCTCGTCTGGCAGACGGACGAACTGCGCGTCGTCCGCCCAGAACCGGCGGACGAGGCCCGCAACGCCATCTACTACCTGGACGAACTGCACGCCGACGCCGTCGGCGACGTCCTTGAGGACCTCACCGCGGAACTGGAACGCGTCGGCGTCAAGCTGCCCGACGAGACCCGCCCCCTCACCTTCGGCACCTGGATCGGCGGCGACCGCGACGGCAACCCCAACGTGACCCCCGAGGTCACCTGGGAGGTGCTGATCCTCCAGCACGAGCACGGCATCAACGACGTGCTGGAAATGATCGACGAGCTGCGCGGCCTGCTCTCCCAGTCCATCCGCAACACCGGCGCCACCGAGGAACTCCTCGAGTCCCTCCGCACCGACCTGGAACTGCTGCCCGAGATCAGCCCCCGCTACAAGCGACTCAACGCCGAAGAGCCCTACCGCCTCAAGGCCACCTGCATCCAGCAGAAGCTCGTCAACACCAAGCGGCGCCTCGCCCGGAGCACCCCGCACGAGCCCGGACGCGACTACCTCGGCACCTCCGAACTGCTGCACGACCTGGGAATCGTCCAGACCTCGCTGCGCGCCCACCGCGGCGGCCTGCTCGCCGACGGCAGGCTCGCCCGCACCATCCGCACCATCGCCGCCTTCGGCCTCCAGCTCGCCACCATGGACGTCCGCGAGCACGCCGACGCCCACCACCACGCCCTCGGCCAGCTCTTCGACCGGCTCGGCGAGGAATCCTGGCGCTACGAAGACATGCCCCGCGAGTACCGGAACAAGCTGCTCGCCAAGGAACTGCGCTCCCGCCGGCCCCTCGCCCCCACCCCGGCCCCGCTGGACGCGGCCGGCGCCAAGACCCTCGGCACCTTCGAGACGATCAAGCGAGCCCTGAAGGTCTTCGGACCCGAGGTCATAGAGTCCTACATCATCTCCATGTGCCAGGGCGCCGACGACGTGTTCGCCGCCGCCGTCCTCGCCCGCGAGGCAGGCCTCATCGACCTGCACGCCGGCTGGGCCAAGATCGGCATCGTCCCGCTCCTGGAGACGACGGACGAGCTCAAGGCCGCCGACACCATCCTGGAGGACATGCTCGCCGACCCCTCCTACCGGCGGCTGGTCGCACTCAGGGGCGACGTCCAGGAGGTCATGCTCGGCTACAGCGACTCCTCCAAGTTCGGCGGCATCACCACCTCCCAGTGGGAGATCCACCGCGCCCAGCGCCGCCTGCGCGACGTCGCCCACCGCTACGGCGTACGCCTGCGACTCTTCCACGGCCGCGGCGGCACCGTCGGCCGCGGCGGCGGCCCCACCCACGACGCGATCCTCGCCCAGCCCTGGGGCACCCTCGAAGGCGAGATCAAGGTCACCGAACAGGGCGAGGTCATCTCCGACAAGTACCTCATCCCGTCCCTGGCCCGCGAGAACCTCGAACTCTCGGTCGCCGCCACCCTGCAGGCCTCCGCCCTGCACACCGCCCCCCGCCAGTCCGTCGAGGCCCTCGCCCGCTGGGACGCGGCCATGGACGTCGTCTCCGACGCCGCCCACGCCGCCTACCGGGGGCTCGTCGAGGACCCCGACCTGCCCGCGTACTTCTTCGCCTCCACGCCGGTCGACCAGCTCGCCGACCTGCACCTGGGGTCCCGCCCCTCCCGCCGACCCGACTCGGGCGCGGGCCTGGACGGCCTGCGCGCCATCCCATGGGTGTTCGGCTGGACGCAGTCCCGGCAGATCGTCCCCGGCTGGTACGGCGTCGGATCGGGTCTGAAGGCCCTGCGCGAATCCGGCCTCGACACCGTGCTCGACGAGATGCACGAACAGTGGCACTTCTTCCGCAACTTCATCTCCAACGTCGAGATGACCCTCGCCAAGACGGACCTGCGGATCGCCCGCCACTACGTCGACACCCTCGTACCCGACAACCTGAAGCACGTCTTCACGGCGATCGAGGCCGAACACGAGCTGACCATCCGTGAGATCCTGCGGGTCACCGGCGGGAACGAACTGCTGGACGCCCAGCCCGTCCTCAAGCAGACCTTCGCCATCCGCGACGCCTACCTGGACCCGATCTCCTACCTCCAGGTCGCCCTCCTCAAGCGCCAGCGCGACGCCGCCGCCGCGGGCGCCGAGGCGGACCCGCTGCTGTCCCGGGCACTGCTGCTCACGGTGAACGGCGTGGCGGCAGGACTGCGCAACACCGGCTGACGGCTCCTACGGCGCGACGGTGCCCCCGTACACGTGTACGGGGGCAGACGGCGAGTTGATGATCCGCAGGCCCTCCGACTACACGGCGTTGCGGCTGGCTCCGTACTTCGCGGGTCAAAGCACGTGAGCCGGATTTTTCCGGTCCTGGAGACCCCGCTACGCACACATCTTGATCACGCCAGGCCGTGGGCCCGCTGTGCGCGCCGCGCTGCTGAGTCGATCAACACGGCCGCGAGGAGCACCCCGGCCGTGATCATGAACTGGAGGCCCGACTGGACGCCGACGAGTACCAAGCCGGAAGCGATCGACTGGATGACCAGAATGCCCAGGAGTGCCGATCCCGTCGTTCCACGTGCTCCGAAGAGGCTGCTGCCGCCCAGGACGGCCGCGGCGAGGGCGCTCAGCAGCAGAGTGGGTGAACTGGATATCTGGATCGTCGTGGCTGTCGGCGATGCCAGGAACAGCCCTCCGATCGCTGCCATGGTGCCTGAGATCGCGAAGACGGAGATCCGGATCTTTGTCACGTTGACTCCGGCACAGCGGGCGGCCTCGGCTGTACTGCCGAGCGCGAAGACCTTCCGCCCGTAGGGCATGCGGCGAAGAAGGTAGCCCAGGACAACGACGGCGGCCAGGAAGATCAGCAGGGCCAGCGGGAGCCCCTGGAACGCGTTGAGTACGTGGGCGGCCGAGAACGCGACCGCTGCGAGCGTTCCGGTGCGCAGCAGGATGGTGCCGAGGGAGAGGGAGGACATTCCGGCTGCCTTGCGCTGCCGGCGGTTCCGATAGGAGGTGAGCAGGAGCGCGACTGTGCTGATTCCCGCAAGTCCATACGCGGCAGCGGGATTGCCGAGGTAGCTGCTGGTCAGCGAGGCGACCAGGCCGGTGGAGCTGAAGCTGACGGTGCCGCTCGCACCCAGCAGGAAGAGCGCCAGGCCATACCAGGCCAGGAGTCCGGCGAGGGTGACGACATAGGCGGGAACCCCTGACCTGTCGTGGAGGAACCCTTGCAGGGCACCGATCGTCGCGCCGGAGAGCACCGCGAGAACGGCCGCGATCCCCTCCGGGACGCCGACGGTCACGTCCAGGAGAGCGAACACGACCGTCGTCAGCCCCGCGACCGAGCCGACGGAAAGGTCGACCTCGCCCAGCGCGAGCACGAAGACGAGGCCCAGCGCGATCATCCCGGTTCCCACCATGTCCACGCTGATGTTGGACAGGCTGCGGGGGCTGAGGAAGTTGCTGTTGAAGGCCTGAAAGGCAAGCCAGACGACGAGAAGGGCGAGCCAGGCACGGCCGAGTTCGCCGCGCTGCACACCGGCCTTCAGCCTCTGCCGCCACCGCCTCAGTCCCTCTCTCTTGGGGCGGTGCGGCCCGGCCGTGCGGCGTGCGGACTCGCGCGCGGACGTCGTGGAGCGTTCTACCGACGCTTCTGCACGGCTCACAGTCCTACCTCCTGTGCCTCTGCCTCCGCCTCGGCTGTACGCAGGGTGACGGCGTTCTCCGTGGTGCCCATGATGGAGGAGAGAATCTGCTCCTGAGACGTCGTATTGACGTCGTAGAAGCCGTTGTTGCGGCCGTGGCGCAGCACCACTACCCAGTCCGCTACGGCCTTGACGTCACTGAGGTTGTGGCTGACGAGCAGGATGCCGAGGCCGTGGTCGCGGAGCCGCTCGAGGAGGTCCAGGAACTGTGCGATCTGTCTGATGCCCAGGGCCGCGGTGGGCTCGTCGAAGAGAACGAGCTTGGGCTCGCCGAGCAGAGCACGGGCGATGGCGATGCTCTGCCGTTGCCCTGCCGACAGGGCGGAGACAGGGGCACGCAGGCGGGAGATGTGAAGTGACAGGGAGCCCAACAGCTGGTGGGCCCGACGTTCCATCTCCAGCTCGTCGAGCCCCAGACCGCGGCGCAGCTCGCGGCCGAGGAAGAGGTTTCCGACTGTGTCAAGGGCGTCGCACAGCGCAAGGTCCTGGTACACGGTCGCGATGCCCAGTGCCTGTGCGTCGTGCGGGCGGGTGAGCCTGACCGTGCGGCCCTCCCACTCGATGACGCCCTCGTCGGCAGGGGCAACGCCTGCGATCAGCCTGACGAGCGTGGATTTTCCGGCGCCGTTGTCGCCCATCAGGGCGACGACCTGACCCGCGGCGATCTCCAGTTCTACGTCGGCGAGGGCCTGGACCGCTCCGTACCGTTTGGATACTGCGCGCAGTGACAACAGTGGCGGACCCGAGACATGAGCCATCTGCTTCTCCTTCACCGCGGAAGTGCGCTATGTGAGCCCTGCCTTCCTGCACGCCGCTGCGAGCGTAGGGGTGCATATCTGTTCGATGGTGTACACACCGTCCCTGACGACGGTGGACGTGATGCTTTTGGCGGTCACCGGGACTGAGGGGAGCAGGACCGCGGGAATGTCCTTCGTCGTGGAGTTGCTGACCGTGGTCCTGGCGATGCCGTCGAGACTTCGGCCCCGGCCCAGGGCCACGGCCATCTCCGCGGCCGCGTCGGCCTGCGGGGTGTAGGGCTTGTAGACGGTCATGTACTGCTCACCCAGGAGGATCCGCTGGATGGCGGAAAGGTCCGCGTCCTGTCCGACGACGGGAGGCAGCGGCGTGACGCGGGCGGCCTTCAGGGCGGCGATGGCCCCGGCCGCGATCACGTCATTCTCGGCGTAGACACCGTCGATCCCGTGGGGGCCGTGGCTGGCGATGGCGGCGGACATGGCCGCGTAGGCGAGCCGCTCGTCCTCAGGCGGCATGATCACGTGGTCCGCGTCGATCCGCACCCCACTGGACCTGAGGACCGACATCGCACCTGTCGGGCGGATGGGCAGCGGGGACGAGGCACGGATGAGGGGGAGGTCGAGCCAGACAATCTGGCCCCCGTGCGCCTTGTCCCCCATGCCGTTGTGGAGCGCCTGGGCCTGGAGCCGCCCGATGGCGTAGTCGTCGTGGGAGACGTAGCCGGAGATCGGCCCCTCGGGGAGCCGGTCGTAGGCGACCACGGGGACACCCGCGTCCCGGGCCTGCCGAACCAAGTTGCGGCAGGCCTTGGTGTCCGCGCAGTTGAGGATGAGGACCTTGGCCCCACTGGTGACCATGGTGTTGATCTGCTGACGCTGGGTGGAGGCGTCGCCCTGGGCGTTGGCGGACTTCACCGTGCAGGCGCCGCACAGTTCCTTGATCCTCTTTTCGATGAGGGGTGTATCGAAGGTTCGGTACCGAGTGACGTTGTTGTCGGGCATCAGCACGCCGACCGTGAAGCCACCGTTTCTCGCGGCATCGTGAGGCGCACCCGCTGGGCGGCCGGTCTGTCCGCAGGCTGAGAACATGAGGGCTGCGGAGACCGCCGCCGCCAGGACGGCGGAACCGCTCAGACGGATCCTCACATCGCGTTCTCCTTACCTGTCTCCGCCCGGCACAGGACCGCCGGTGCGCGGAAGGAACCCGCCGGTTCGCTCGGCGTCGTCGGCACCGACCTCCGGGCCCACGGCCTCGTGCGGTGGCAGGGTGATCTCGCTCCACACCTGTTTTCCACCGCCCACCGGCACCGAGCCCCAAGCCGCCGACACCGCCTCCACCAGCATAATCCCGCGGCCGCCCGTCGAGTCCCAGTCCACCGCCCTCGGCTTGACCGGCGTCCGCGGCATCGAGTCGGTCACGGAGACCCGGAGCCGGTCTCCGGCCAGCGTCAGGTCCAGGCGCACATCGCCCTGCGTGTGCACCACGGCGTTCGTTACCAGTTCGGAGACGACGAGCTGCACCACATCCACCTGTTCCGACGCCCCCCAGGCCCGCAGCCTGCGGGCGGTGAAACGGCGCGCGTGCATAACAGCCTCCGGCAGCCGCCACACCTTCCAACTCGCGCGAACCGGCCGCACATCCTTCCCATCGAAGCGCAGCAACAGCAAGGCGACGTCGTCCCGCCGCTCCGCGCCGCCGATCAGCTCGTCCGCCACCTGGCCGACATCGCCGGGATCGGCGGCGCCGAGCACGTCGCGCACGCGGCGCATCCCCTCGTCCAGGGGAAGGTCCGCGGACTGCACCAGCCCGTCCGTCACCAGGGCAAACACCGCACCCGGGGCGACCTCGACCATGGCCAGGGGAAAATCCGCCTCCTCCAGTACCCCCAGCGGCGGCGCGCACGGGACATCCACCTCCTCCGTGGCTCCGTCCGGGTGCCGCAGCAGGGGAGGCGGATGTCCAGCCCGGGCGATCCAGGCGTTCCCCTCCTGCAAGTCCAAGGAGACGTAGCAGCAGGTGGCGAAGAGATCCGTCTTCATGCCGACGAGCAGGCGGTTGGCGCGGGCCAGGACGACGTCGGGCGGATGGCCCTCCGCTGCGTAGGCCCTGACCGCCGTGCTCACCTGGCCCATCACGGCGGCCGCCGCGGCGTTGTGCCCCTGCACGTCCCCGACGACGAGCGCGAGGTGACCGTCGGAGGTGATCACGTCGTACCAGTCGCCCCCCACGTCGGCACCCGCCGCGGCTGCGGGCAGGTAGCGCGCGGCGGCCTCGGCACCGGCCAGCTCCGGCAGCTCGCGGGGCAACAGACTGGTCTGGAGCATGCGGACGTGCTCGTGCCCGGTATCGAGAGATTGGGCCCGGACCAGCGCCTCAGCGGCGCGCCCCGCCGCCACCGCCAGCCAGGACCGCTCCTCGGCGGTGATCCGGTGCGGGGCGTCCCAGCCCGCCAGGCAGGCCACCCGGCCGTCGGCGGACAGCGGCAGGACGGCGAGGCATCCTGGGCCGATGCCCGCCAGGCCGGGCTCCAAGTCGCTGCCCGCAGGCCACACGGTCGTGCGGCCCGCCCGCAGCACGGCCTCCAGGGCGGGCAGCGCGTGCGTGGGCGCCTCCAGCCAGTCGGTACGCCGGTCCGGCCGCCAGACGCCCGGCCAGGCTCCCGGTGTGGGCGGATCCAGGACGGTGACCACCAGCCGGTCGTCGTGCAACTCGGCGAATGCCACCCGGTCTGCTCCCAGCCGACCGCGGAGCCTGTCCACGACGATCCGGCCCACTTCCCGCACGGTCGTGACACTCGCAAGAGCGGTGGTCAGCTCCCGCAAGCCCGAGATCCCCGCACTACCGGGCGCAAGGTGCTGGGCGTCGGCGACGACGCCCAGCACGTGCCCCGGCCTGCCCGCGCCGTCGCCCAGCACCCTGCAGCGCAGGTGCAGCCACCGCGGCTCACCGGAGGACCGGCGGGCGCGGAACATCAGATCCCGCACCTCCGAGGTCGCCCCGCCGCGCCCCACGAGGGTCATGAAGGTGGGAACGTCGTCCAGGAACGTGTGCGCGATCAGGCTCTCCACGTGGCCATCGAACGTCTCCGGAGCGACATCGAACAACTCGAGCAGCGTCGCGTCGGCAGCGAAACGACCGGAGTTCCGTTCGAGGGTGAACGTGCCGATACGGAAGCGGGACAGCGCGGGCAGCCTCCGATCGCGCTCCAGGCGGCTCCCGGTCCGCTCATCGGCCGGGATGCGGCCTGCCTCCATGCCGGCCGACACCTGCTCGGCGTACAACTCCAACAGGATGCGCCGATCGAACCCGAACCCCTCTGGGGCCTCCCGCACAACGACCAGGCACCCCAGCGCCGCGCCGCCCGCGCCCGGCGGCACCACGCTCATCGGCACCACGCCCATCGAAACGCCGGCTCCCGCCTCGCCCGGAGCACCCTCATAGGCGGCGACCTGTGCGGAGTCCAGCCACAGCGGCCGGTTCGAGCGGACCGCGTCACCAACAGGAGAGCGACCGGAAACAGGGCAGGACGTCGGCAGCTCATATCGGGCGACCGGTCCTCCGCAGGCATCCGCGAGCCGCAGTTCGTCCGTCTGCGGGTCCACCAGGTAGGCAGCAGCCAGTGCCGCACCCGCTACCGCGCGAACCTGCTCCATGCCAGTCCGGGGTGCCCCCGAGGCTCGGGGTCCGTCGATCCGCACCCCGGTCGGTGGGTCGCCACGCCGCCCTGCTGCCGCGATACCATCGCTGCCGTCGCTGGACATCGATCGATCCATCCCTTCCGCACGCGCTGGGCGCCCAGTCGGGCATGTACCCCCTTATCCTGAAAAGAAGAGTGTACGCAGCACCATGGAGGGCCCACAGCCCTGGTCGTTGCGAGACACCGCGCTGACATGCGGAACGACTTTCCTCTGCGGCGAAGAAATCGCACGGGTCGCGGCCCTGGTGGGCGCCGTCGTATCTCGTGGGCGAGTGATGGGCAGCCGGTGGGTTACGACGTCGAGCGAGTCGGTGCCGCGTGCCGCGGTGGTCGCCCGTGTCGTGATCGTCGTTCGGTGCTGGCAGGCATCCGCCCCTTCTGCCGGCCCCCGCCCGGCCGTGGCAAGCGGCCGGCCGGGGGGCTAGCTGCAAGGCCGTGTAGTACACGGCGCTGGAGCTGGTACTCAGGGATCGAGCAGTATGTCCAGCTCAGGCTGGAACGGCAGCGCATTCTTGAAGGCCCAACAAGTCCGCTGCTGTGGGCAGTTCTCCACGAGACCGTTCTTCGGGTCCCGATGGGCGGAGCAGAAGTCATGTCTGAGCAGCTGAAGCACCTGGTCGAACTGGGGAAGACTCGGTGTGTGGTGTTGCAGATCCTGCCCTTTGACGCCTCGGCGGAGGCATTCATCAACGGGATGACATCCCTCTTCGCGTCGCATCGGCGGCGGAGGACTTCTCGACACCATGAGTACCCGATACAACCTCAGCGCAGCAGCCTGGCGTAAGTCGTCCTACAGCGATGGCCAGGGAGGCAGTTGTGTGGAGGTAGCCGACGGCTTTCCCGGCGTGGTCCCGGTCCGGGACAGCAAGATCCCCGAAGGCCCGGCGGTCCTTGTTCCGAACGCCGGGTGGTCGACCTTCGTCGAAGCTGTCAAGGACGGTTCGATCACTCACCCCTGACTCGCCCCAGTCGCAGCCCGCACAAGCCCCGTCACTCTCCTGGGAGACGGGGCTTCTGCGTGGTCACAGGCTGGGAACGAGTCCATCCCGGCGGCACTGTCGTGCTTCGTGGGCGTGACACGAACGTGCTGAAGGTGCGGCAGCAGTGCTTGCCGACCCCGTCCGCTGGTCTTCCGCACTGAGCGGCGTTGAGCCCTGACACGGATCTTCCACGATCACGAGTTGTACGTGCTCTGCGCCCGCTCAAGGCCCTCGATGACGAGACACTCGACGGCATCCGCCGCCCGGTCCACGAAGTAGTCCAGCTCCTTGCGCTCCGCCGACGAGAAGTCCTTCAACACGAAATCGGCAACCTGCATACGACCCGGAGGACGCCCGATCCCGAACCGGACCCGGTGATAGTCCGCCCCCATCGCCTTCGTGATCGACTTCAGACCGTTGTGGCCGTTGTCGCCGCCACCCAGCTTCAGACGCAGGGTGCCGTAGTCGATGTCCAGCTCGTCGTGCACCGCGACGACATGCGCCACCGGCACCTTGTAGAAGTCCCGCAAGGCGTTCACCGGGCCACCCGACAGGTTCATGTACGACATGGGCTTCGCGAGGATGACACGACGGTTCGCCGGACCGGGCGGCCCGATCCGCCCCTCGACGACCTGCGCCTGCGCCTTGCCCGCCCGCTTGAACTTCCCCCCGATCCGCCCGGCCAGCAGGTCGGCCACCATGAAACCGACATTGTGCCGGTTCATGGCGTACTCGGGCCCCGGATTGCCCAGGCCCACGATGAGCCAGGGGGCGCCTGCGTCGGTCGTCACGTCCGCGTCTCCTCAGATGCGCATAGAAGCGTAGATGCGCACAGAAGCGCATAGAAGGGCATAGATGCGCACCAGCCGCCGCTCCGCAGAGGAACGGCGGCTGATACCGCTACCGCTGACTACGGCTGAACCGCCGATCAGGCCTCCGCGGCCTCTTCGCCCTCGGCCTCGGCACCCTCCGGCGCCTCCTCGACCTGCGCGGCCAGCACCTGCAGGACCACCGCGTCCTCCTCGACGGCCAGCGTGACGCCGGACGGCAGGACGATGTCCTTGGCGAGGACGGAGGAACCGGCGTCCAGACCCTCCACGGAGACCGTCAGGGCCTCCGGGATGTGCGTGGCCTCCGCCTCGACCGGCAGCGCGTTCAGCACGTGCTCCAGCAGGTTGCCACCCGCGGCCAGCTCACCCTCGGCCTGAACCGGGATCTCGACCGTGACCTTCTCGCCGCGCTTCACCAGAAGCAGGTCGACGTGCTCCAGGAAACCCTTCAGCGCGTCACGCTGCACGGCCTTCGGAATCGCCAGCTCGTCGGTCTTGCCGTCGATGTCCAGCGAGATCAGGACGTTCGGCGTACGCAGCGCCAGCAGCAGCTCGTGGCCCGGCAGCGTCAGGTGCACCGGGTCCGAGCCGTGACCGTACAGGACACCGGGGACCTTGCTGTCGCGACGAATACGGCGGGCGGCGCCCTTGCCGAACTCGGTACGCGTCTCGGCGGAGATCTTCACCTCGGACATGCTCACTCCTCGTAGAAACCCAGGAAACGGTGGGGGTCCCCCTGCTCGTCAAAAGCTTGGGGAGGTCACCCGGCCACGAACGGCCTGCTACGAAGAGCGCGTCGATTACGGACCGCCGTACCGATGAACGAGTACGGCCTCCCTCGCCGAGCAACTGCAGCAGTCTACTCGGACGGGGAGGCCACACCCAAAACGATCTCCACCGGACCGGCGTCACCGCCGGGGCGTGATCACTGCTCGTCGAACAGGCTCGTCACCGAACCGTCCTCGAACACCTCACGCACCGCGCTCGCGATCGTCGGCGCGATCGACAACACCGTGATCTTGTCCAGCTCCAGCTCACCCGGCGTCGGCAACGTGTTCGTGAAGACGAACTCGCTCACCTTCGAGTTCTTCAGACGGTCCGCCGCGGGACCGGACAACACACCGTGCGTGGCCGTCACGATGACGTCCTCCGCACCGTGCGCGAACAGGGCGTCCGCCGCCGCACAGATCGTGCCACCCGTGTCGATCATGTCGTCGACCAGCACGCACACCCGGCCCTCGACCTCACCCACGACCTCATGCACCGTCACCTGGTTCGCGACGTCCTTGTCACGACGCTTGTGCACGATCGCCAGCGGCGCAGCCAGCCGGTCGCACCAGCGGTCCGCGACCCGCACCCGGCCCGCGTCCGGAGACACCACCGTCAGCTTGTTCCGGTCCACCTTCGCGCCCACGTAGTCCGCCAGCAGCGGCAGCGCGAACAGGTGGTCCACCGGACCGTCGAAGAAGCCCTGAATCTGGTCCGTGTGCAGATCCATCGTCAGAATCCGGTCCGCACCCGCCGTCTTCATCAGGTCCGCGACCAGACGCGCCGAGATCGGTTCACGCCCACGGTGCTTCTTGTCCTGCCGCGCGTAACCGTAGAACGGCACGATGACAGTGATCGAACGAGCCGACGCGCGCTTCAGCGCATCGATCATGATCAGCTGCTCCATGATCCACTTGTTGATCGGAGCCGTGTGGCTCTGGATCAGGAAGCAGTCGGCACCACGCGCCGACTCCTCGTAACGGACATAGATCTCGCCGTTCGCGAAGTCGAAGGCCTTCGTCGGGACTACCCCGACACCCAACTGCTGGGCGACCTCCTCGGCAAGCTCGGGGTGGGCGCGGCCGGAGAAGAACATCATCTTCTTCTCGCCGGTCGTCTTGATCCCGGTCACAGCACTGTCTCCTCAGAGGTGTCTCAGCTGGGCGTCTGGGCGTCTGGCATCCAGAAGCCACTGCAGCCGCGTCGGCCGGCAATGGACGGCCGTCTCAGCTGGTGGGGGTGCGGGTGTGCACTTATCACGGTACGCCGTCACAGACGCACCCGATTCCGGTCAGCCTTCGCCATCCGGCTCCCGGGAAGCCGCCTCCGCCGCCTTCGCGGCCGCGCTCCCAGGACGCTTACGAGCCACCCAACCCTCGATATTCCGCTGCTGACCACGGGCCACGGCCAGCGAACCGGGCGGCACATCCTTCGTGATCACAGAGCCGGCGGCGGTGTAGGCGCCGTCGCCAACAGTGACAGGAGCCACAAACATGTTGTCCGAACCGGTACGGCAGTGAGACCCGACCGTCGTGTGGTGTTTGTCCTGTCCGTCATAGTTCACGAAGACACTCGCCGCGCCGATGTTCGTGTGATCACCGATCGTCGCGTCACCCACGTACGACAGATGCGGCACCTTCGTACCCTCACCGATCGAGGCGTTCTTCGTCTCCACGTACGTACCCACCTTGGCCTTGAGACCGAGACGGGTACCCGGCCGGAGATAGGCGTAAGGGCCCACCGAAGCCTGCGGACCTACAGTGGCACCGTCGGAGACGGTGTTGTCGACCCTGGCCCCCGCGCCGACCTTGGTGTCCCTGAGCCGCGAGTTGGGCCCCACCTCGGCGCCCTCCCCGATGTGCGTGACCCCGAGCAACTGCGTACCCGGCTGCACGATGGCGTCCTGCTCGAACGTGACCGTCACGTCCACCCAGGTCGTGGCCGGATCGACGACCGTCACCCCCGCGAGCATCGCACTCGTCAGCAGCCGGTCGTTGAGGATGCGGCGCGCCTCGGCGAGCTGAACGCGGTTGTTGATACCGGCGATCTCACGGTGGTCGCCCGCGACACAGGCCCCGACACGATGCCCGGCCTCGCGGAGGATGCCGAGGACGTCGGTCAGGTACTCCTCGCCCTGACTGTTGTCGGTCCGCACCTTCTTCAGCGCGTCGGCCAGCAGCTGCCCGTCGAAGGCGAAGACGCCGGAGTTGATCTCGCGGATGGCGCGCTGGACGTCGGTGGCGTCCTTGTGCTCGACGATGGCCGTCACGGCACCGGTGGCCTCATCACGGACGATGCGGCCGTAGCCGGCGGCGTCCGGGACCTCGGCGGTCAGCACCGTGACGGCGTTGCCGTCGGCGGTGTGCGTGGCCGCGAGCTGCCGGAGCGTTTCGCCGCTGAGCAGCGGGGTGTCGCCGCACACGACGACGACGGTCCCGTCGACGGACCCGCCGAGCTCCTCCAGACCCATCCGCACGGCATGTCCGGTGCCGTTCTGCTCCGCCTGTACGGCCGTCCGCACGGCCGGGTCGATCTCGGTGAGATGCGCGGAGACCTGCTCCCGGGCGTGGCCCACGACGACGACGAGGTTCTCGGGATTCAGCTCGCGCGCGGCGGCCAGCACATGCCCGACGAGGGAACGGCCACAGATCTCATGCAGAACCTTGGGTGTGACCGACTTCATACGGGTGCCCTCACCCGCTGCGAGAACGACGACGGCTGCCGGGCGATTGGCGCTCACGGGGATGCCCTTCGGCTTCATGGGGTGGGGTGGACATCCGCAGGATACCGGGGTGTTTCTCGGGCGACATGGGAGCGGGCCCTGATGGTGGTGTCAGGGCCCGAACCGAGCATGGCTCCCCCGCCAGGACTCGAACCTGAAATTCACCGTCCAAAGCGGAGCGTGTTGCCGATTACACCACGGGGGACCACGCGTCAGACCTTACCGGAGTCGAGCCCCGACGCCAGCAGCTATTCCGTTCCACCAGCCTTCGATGCGGCGGTACAGGTCGGCTCCGCCGCGTACGCCGACGCGGAGGCAACCGTGGTAGGCCTCGTCGGTGTTCTTGCGGTTGGTGCTCGGGTTGTGCTTCTTGAGCGTCGTCTTTAGCAGCGGGGCTCGCTCTACACCTACATGGTTCGCCCAGAACTCCTCGGCGGCTGCCACGTCTGCGCTTTCGTGGATTTGTACCGCGAACCTGAAGCGCTCTGGCTCGACGCCCAGCAAGTTGAGCCAGGCCAGATACACGCCGATCATGTCTGGATCGCTGTTCACGAAGGTGACGCGCTCTTGCCGCCGGTAGGGCTTGCTCTTCGAGCCCTCGGCCCAGTAGAGCCCTACACCTACGAGGAACAGTTCGCGGTCCGTCAGTTGCCCGACCTCCTGCGCTGCGAGTTGCTTGGTCCGCTGCCGCTCCTCGTCACGGATCCGTAGCTTGGCCTCCCAGCCCCGCCTGGCGATCGCTGCCGCCTCCGCGTAGCTGCGCTTGCGCTCCGGCTTCGGCAGATCCCGTACCCACAGCGAGATAGAACTCTTCGAGCACCCCAGCTCCACCTGGATCTGGTCGTACCTCCAGCCCTGAAGCCGCAGCTCCCGTGCCCTCGCCCGTAGGTCGTCCTTCGCGTTCGGTCGTTTCGTCCATTCGGGTGGCGGCTTGCCCTCCAGGAGTCGGTTGAGGATGTCGTTGTTGTCGACGTGCAGTCGGTCGCGGATCTGGCGGCGGCTGAGTCCCGCGCGCCGCAACGCCACCGCCCTCTCCCTCAGCCCCTCGAAGTCCGTGTACTTGCCCTGT
Source organism: uncultured Streptomyces sp. (assembly GCA_965654005.1). Classification (GTDB taxonomy): domain Bacteria; phylum Actinomycetota; class Actinomycetes; order Streptomycetales; family Streptomycetaceae; genus Streptomyces. The sequence continues at coordinate 19,642 of CBFHCJ010000016.1, forward strand.
TGGTGTGCCATGGGCATACCGTCCGGGCGGAATGTGAGCCTCCGGGGTCGAACGATGTGCGGTTCAGCAGTTCGAGGGATTCCGGCTTGTTTCGCTTCTGTTCGATTACGGAGTGTGGTGTGACCGAGCCGTCGAAACTCGCCGGAAAACGCCCGCCTGGCGCCCGTAGGCTGGAGCCATGACCACGACGGGGGAAGTCACCACCGGGGCCACGACCGGCCCTTGGTGGTGGGTGCGGTGGCGTAGCGCCCTGCTCGATATCTCACTCGCGGCGCTGTCCGCCGTGGAGTGTGCGGTGGAGGGGGTCCAGTTCGCGCGGGACGCCGGGCTGCCCGTTTTCGTCGGGATGGTGTTCGGGCTGTTCGCGGGGGTCACGCTGCTGCTGCGGCGCAGGTGGCCGATGGCCGTCGTGCTCGTGAGCATCGCCATCACGCCGGCCCAGATGGGGTTCCTGATGGGCGTCGTCGGGCTGTACACCCTCGCCGCCTCGGAGCTGCCCCGGCGGATCATCGGCGCGCTCGCGGGGATGTCGTTCGCGGGGATGTTCATCGTGACCTGTGTGCGGGCCCATCAGGGGGTGGTGCACGGGGATCTGACCATCGCCGGGGGGTTCATCCCGTTCCTGTCCGTCACCACCGCCCTCGGTATGACCGCTCCTCCCGTGCTGCTCGGGCTGTACGTCGGTGCCCGGCGGCGGTTGATGGAGAGCCTGCGGGAGCGGGCCGACTCGTTGGAGCGGGAGCTGGTGCTGCTCGCCGAGCGGGCGGAGGAGCGGGCCGAGTGGGCGCGGAACGAGGAGCGGACCCGGATCGCGCGGGAGATGCATGACGTCGTCGCGCACCGCGTCAGCCTCATGGTCGTGCATGCCGCAGCTCTTCAGGCCGTCGCCCGGAAGGATCCCGAGAAGGCCGTCAGGAATGCCGCGCTCGTGGGGGACATGGGACGGCAGGCGCTGACCGAGCTGCGGGAGATGCTGGGTGTGCTGCGGTCCGGGGAGGGGTTCGTGGGGCGGTCGGCGCGGGCCGCCGCGCCCCTTGCCGCTGTCGGGGCGGCGGCTGCCGCCGCCGCGTCCCGGGCCGCCGACGACTTCTCCGAGGGGCCCTGTCTCGCCGAGTTGGAGGAGCTGATCGGGCAGTCGGCTGCGGCCGGCATGGTGGTGGACCTGTGGGTGGAGGGCGAGGTGCGGGCGTACGCGTCCGAGGTCGAGCAGACCGCGTACCGGGTGGTGCAGGAGGCCCTGACCAACGTCCACAAGCATGCGGCGGGTGCGAAGACGCACGTACGGTTGGCGCACCGGTCCGCGGAGATCGCGATGCAGGTGGAGAACGAGCCGCCGCCCGAGCCGGGTTCGGCGGAGGCGGCGCGGCTGCCGAGCGGGGGCAACGGTCTGGTCGGGATGAAGGAGCGGGTCAGCGCGTTGGGCGGGGTCTTCGTGTCGGGGCCGACGGACGCGGGCGGGTTCCGGGTGTCGGCGGTGATTCCGGCCCAGGCCGCGTGAGGGTCGCGTGAGGGATATGCGTCGTATGTCCCGTAGTGCGCCCCCCCGTGTCCCCTATAGGCCCCCGCCGTAGTCGGCCCCCCGCCGTCATCCCGCCGTCAGGCGTGCCGGTTCGATTCCCGTGAGCAGTGTCGTGAGGCCGTGGTCGATGTCGGGGCCCAGGTACCAGTCGCCGGTGTGGTCGAGGGCGTAGACGCGGCCTTCGGCGTCGATGGCGAGCAGCGCGTGGCTGTCGGTTTCCTCGCCGAGGGGGCAGACCTCGGTGGCGAGGGCGCGGCCGAGGTCGCCGAGGGTGCGGGCCATGTGGAGGCCGTGCAGGGGGTTCAGGTGCAGGGTGGCGGGGGCCAGTTGGCGGCCGGGGCCCTGGGCGATGATGTGCAGGTCGCCGAATTCGGCCCATGCCTCGACGGCCGCGGGGAACACCGCGTGCAGGTGGCCGGCCGGGGACTCATGGCCGCGGAGGGTGTCGGCCCAGACTTCCGCCTGCCTCATGTCCCAGCGGCCCGGTTGCCAGCCCGCGGCGCGCAGTGCGGCGTCCACGGGGACCGAGAAGCGTGATGGGGGTCGCCCGTGCGCGAGTGGGGTCGAGGGCTTGGAGGAGGAGCGGTCGGCGTGCATCTGCCCTTCGTTCGTCGAGTGCCATGTACCGGCGCGAGCGCCGTCGTGCGGTGGTGCGTGGATGTGTGTGGCCCGTGCGGTCTGTGTGGTCTGTGTGGTCTGTGTCTGGGGGGAGTCAGCCCTGGGCCGTGGGGTCGACGATGTGTACGCCGAAGTGGTCGCTGAGTGCGGTGCAGGCGTGGCAGGGGGCTGCGAAGCTGCCGTGCAGGGGGTCGCCGTCCTCGCGGATGTGGCGTGCGGTGAGCTTGGCCTGTTTGAGGGCCTTGCGGGCCTCGCCGTTGGTCATCGGCTTGCGGGAGGCGCGCTTGCTGCGGGCGGCGTCGGCGGCGGCGATGTGGCGCGAGATGAGGATGGCCTCGGCGCAGCGCCCGGTGAAGCGGTCGCGCTGGGCGCTGGTGAGGCTGTCGAGGAAGTCCTGGACGAGTGGGTGCAGGGCGGGTGGCTGGTCGCCGCGGGCGGCGGTGCCGGTGAGGGTGGTGCCGCGGACGGAGAGGGCGGCGGCGACGGTCGGGAGTATGCCGTCGCGGCGGTGGAGGAGAGCTGGGGCAGGGGGTGTCTCGGTGTTGCTCCAGCGGATGCGCGGATCCCCGGACGTGCCTGTTTGTGTCGCGTTCATGATCGTCTTGCCCTCCCTTGCATCCCCCCCGGCGGGATCCAGAGTGCCAAATGCCGTGGCTGGTGCGGAAGCTGGGGCGCTGTGACACGCCAGGGCTTCGGCGTACGGTCACGGCGGGGTGACGGCTGGTCACGGTGGGGGTGCCGGGCGGCGGGTGTGTGGCACCGGAGGCCCGGTGACCGGTGTCGTCGTACCGCATAGGCTGTCGACATCCGCGATCCACACGGCCGTAGAGGCCAGACAGAACGCCGCAGGGGGCAACCGCCATGACGACAGGTCGGCTCGGGCTGGGGGCAGCGCCCAGCCGCCAGGCTGGGGGACAAGCCGCGCCGCCGAACGCGGCTTACGCCGGGCAGGTCGTGAAGTTTCCGGACCCGGTCCGGGCGGCCCGTCATCCGAGAGGGGTATGGGTCGACGAGCGCGGCTACCCCGACTTCTCGCCCTATGCCCGGGCCGCGGCGGAGATCGCGGAGCCGCCGGAGGGTTTCGGCGTGGACGAGTTGAGGTTGACGGACTATGTGTCGGCGAATGCGGCGCTGGCGGCGTCCGGTCACGATCTGTGGGACACGATTTCGGCGGTGGCGACGCCGCACGGCTGGACGTGGCACCACGTTCGGGGGACGCGTCGTCTGGAGTTGATCCCGGTCGAGGTGAAGGCGTTGTTGCGCCACCACGGCGGGATCGCGACGGCTGGCGTCGACCAGGACAAGCGGGGGACGCGGTCGTTGCAGGAGGCGCGTCCGGCGCACTTCGGGCTGCCGAAGTCGTCGGTGGCGGTGACGGAGCAGCAGGTGCAGGGGGTCGAGGAGGACCTGGGGTACCGGCTGCCGGGTGCGTACCGGTCGTTCCTGAAGGCGGCGGGTGGTTGTGCGCCGGTGGGTGCGGCGTTGGACGCGGAGTTGGGGCTGCTGGTGGACCAGCCGTTCTTCACGGTGCGTGACGAGGCGGCGGTCAACGACCTGGTGTATGTGAACAAGTGCCTGCGCGACCATCTCACGAAGGATTACCTCGGCGTCGGTTTTGTGCAGGGTGGTCTGCTGGCCGTGAAGGTGAAGGGTGACCGGGTCGGTTCGGTCTGGTTCTGCGCGTACGACGATGCGCGGGACGTCGACCCGTCGTGGACGCCGGACGAGCGCGTGGAGCGGTTGTTGCTGCCGTGTGGTGACGACTTCGACCAGTTCCTGTCCCGGCTCGCGGGCGATCCGCCGGAGTTGGAGGCCGTGGCGAACATGATGGTGGACGGCGGGTTCGCGCGTGCGGTGCCTGTTTCGTCGGCGTCTTCGCCGTCGCCGTCGCCGTCTTCGCCGTCTTCGGCGTCTTCGGCGTCGTCCGCGTCTTCGGTGGGGGAGTGAGCTGAGCGATGGTGACGTTCGCGCAGGCGCAGGAGCGTGCGGAAGAGTGGATCAACGGGGACGTGCCGTCGTACCAGCACCGTGAGGTGCGGGTACGGGAGTTCGAGCTCGGGTTCGTGGTGTGGGCGGAGGACCGGGCCGACGGGCCGCGGTCGGACGGGGGTGCGCAGCGGCTCGTCATAGCCCGTGACAGCGGTGAGGCGACGCTGTGGCCCGGGCTGCCGGTCGGTGAGCTGATCCGCCGGTACGAGGAGGAGTACGGGGTGCGCGATGCGGTGGCGCAGGCGGCGCCGGCGCCTCCGGCCCGGGTGGATCTGAACCAGACGTCGTTCTTGCTGAGTCCGCCGGAGTGGCTGCAGGAAGCGGCGGACAAGATGGGCGTTGCGGATCGTCGGCAGGGCGGCGGGTCGCCGTCGGGGTCGTCGGGGTCGTCGGAGGGGGCGGGCGTGCGTCCGGCTGCGACTGCGGCTGGGACGGCGGATTCGGTCTCCTCGGGTACGGCGTGGCCTGCCGCCGGGAGCGACGAAGGGGTGCGGGACGCGGTGCCGGGTGTGCCCGTGGGGGCGACGCCGTGGGCGGGCACGGACACCAATGCGGAGGCGGGCGAGGACCGTTCGGTGCCGCTGCCGGCGACCGTGTTCGCGCCGCCGCTGAGTGAGGCCGACGGTGGTACGCCGTCGGCCGTGTCCGGGCCGGATGCGCAGACCGCGCTGATACAGGGCGGCAGCCAACTGCCGCCCACGGCGGTGGTTCCGGTCCTGGACGGGACGGGGGCGGGGGTTCCGGTTCCCGGCGCGCCGTCGTACGGCTATCCGGGGCCCGGTGGTCCGGGTACGCCTCCTTCGGGCGTCCCCTCGTACGGCTATCCGCAGGCTTCCGCCGGTGGTCCCGGTACGCCTCCGCCCAACGCCCCGCGGCCCCCGGCCGGTTCACCCGTGCCGGGGCGGCAGTTGGCGCCCAACGCCGGGGAGATCGCCGACGCCGCGACCAGCAAGGCGGCGCCTCCGCGGGCTGCGCGCTCCGGTGGTGCGCCCCCTCCACCGGGCGCTCCTGGCACGCTGGGGGCGCGGCCCGGCGCCGTGCCTCCGCCGGCCGCTCCGGCCGCTCCGCCCGTTCCGCCCGTTCCGGGCGTTCCGGGTACGCCGGGTGTTCCGGCTGTTCCCGGGGGTGGTTACGTACCCACGCAGTTCGTCGCGCGGCTCGGCCCGGACGGGCCCGAGGGCATGGCGGGTCCGGGGGCGCCCGTGCCTGGCGCGCTCCAGCCGCCTGGCGCTCCCCAGCCTTCGGGTGCGCCGCAGTCTCCGGGTGGTACGCCGCCGGGTGGTGTGCACCACGCGGCCACGATGCTCGCCGGGCCGGCCGTCGGCGGCCCGGGCGCCCCGCAGCCGCCGGGTGCCCCTGGCGTTCCGAGTGCGCCCGGCGTTCCCGGTGCCCCGGGCGTTCCCGGTGTCCCGGGCGCGACTGGCGCCCCGGTCGGCCCGGGTGTTCCAGGTGCTCCGGGCTCCCCCGCCGTTACCGGCGCCCCCGGTGCCGTGCACCACGCCGAGACCGTGCTGTCCCAGCCTCCGGTCGGCGGCCCGGGTGCGCCTCCGCCGCCGCCCCCGGCCGTCCCCGGTGCGCTGCCCGGGGTTCCTCAGCCGCCGCATGCCGTGCCGGGGCAGCCGTTGCCGGGGCAGCAGCCGTCGTACGGCTATCCGCCGCCCGGTCAGCCGACGGTCGGCCCCGGCTACCAGGCCGTGCTGCGCTACCGCGCGCAGGACGGTTCCGAGCAGCAGCTGATCCGGCGTTCGGCGCCGGGCACCCCGCACCCGGAGTGGCAGATCTTCCACGAGCTGCGCGCCATGAACGTGCCGCCGGACCAGGTGCTCGAGCTGCACACGGAGTTGGAGTCGTGCGAGCTTCCGGGTGCCTACTGTGCGCGGATGATCCGGGAGAACTGGCCGCAGGCGCGGATCACCAGCATCGCCCCGTACGGCACCGACCACGCCTCGCGCCAGCAGGGCATGCGGCAACTTCTCGCCCACCAGGGCGAGTTGCACCAGGTTGCCGACGGACCGGCGCGTCCGGGCCCGGTGCGTGCGCCGCTGCCGCCGGTGCAGCCCGCGCCGCCGATCCCGCCGGAGGGCATCGCGCAGGAGCTGGCCGGTGCCTTCGGGCCGGGGATCTTCCGGTTCGACCAGGCCGCGGTGTCCCGGCAGGGCGTGCCGCCGATCGTGGCGCACACCCTGGTGGTGGCCGGGCTGCCCGTCGACATGGGCCCGTTCTTCTGGGCGCAGGCCCAGCCGGGCCGCCCGGTGCCGACGCTGGCCGAACTGGCGCAGGAGCGCGGGGCGCGGCCGGCCGCGGACGCGGGCTCGTACCTCGTCATGGGCAGTGACTTCGGCAAGGTGGTCTGCGTGCAGTACGGCACGGCGAACATCGTGTCCGTCCCCGTCGAGGCGGGGCCGGGCGGCGTTCCCGTACCGCCGCAGTTCGTGAACACGGGCCTGCCCGAGTTCGCGCGCTGTCTGGCGCTGCTCGGCCGGATGTGGCGGCTCAGGTTCGGGCTCAACCAGGAGCAGGCGGCCCGTTGGACCGTCGACTTCCAGGTCCAGCTGGCCTCTTTGGACCCGGCCGCCCTGAGCTCTCCGGACAGCTGGTGGTCGGTGTTGCTGGAGCAGATGTGGGACGGGTTGCTGTGACGCGTTGCTGACGCGGATCTGAGACACACGTAGTCAAGGGCAGGGCCCGGTCGTACGCCTCCGTACGACCGGGCCCTGCCCCTTTTCAGGTGGTGTCCAGCCTTATCCGTTGCTTATGCGTGGAGTGTCGCGTTATAAACACTTCCGTCTGATCCATCAAGATGTGCGCGAAACATCGGTTCATGGCCATCGGTTCATATGGGTCAGGTGGAGAGGGGTTCCACGTTGAGCAGCGCTTCGGAGTCGCCGCACGGCTTCGTGTCCGTGCGCCGCGGCTACCGTCCCGACCAGGTGGACGCGTACACCGCGGCCCTCTCGCGGGACCGCGACGCCGCCTGGGAGCGGGCCGCCCGGCTGACCGTGCTGGCCAGGGAGATGGAGGCCGACCTGGGGCGGCTGCGCGAGACGGTGGCGCAGCTCGGTCCGCAGACGTACGAGGCCCTCGGTGACCGGGCTCGGCGGCTGTTCGGCATGGCACAGGAGGAGGCCGCCGGCGTACGGGACGAGGCGCGGCAGGAGGCGGAGCGCCTGGTCGCCGAGGCGGAGGAGGCCGGGCGGCGGTTGCGGGAGGACGCGCAGTCGTACGCCGACGAGGTGCGCGGCGAGGTCGAGGAGCGGGTCCGCACCCGGTTGTCGGCGGCCCGGGCCGAGGCCGACGAGGTGAGGATCACGGCGCGGCGCGAGGTGAAGGAGGGGCGCGGGGAGGCGCTGGCCGCGCTGCGCGAGGTGCGGCAGCGCACCGAGGCACTGCTGGCCGAGCAGGAGAGGGAGCACGCCGAGCGTTTGACGGGCGAGGAGCACGCGGCGGCCGAACGGGCCGCTGAGCTGGACGTGGCGGAGGCGGAGCGGGTGGCGCGCGCGGAGGCCGGGCTGTCGGAGGCGAAGC
>CBFHCJ010000017.1:0-26841 GCA_965654005.1 uncultured Streptomyces sp.
GGACCCGTCCCGCACGGAGGAGTTGGCGCGGGACCGCTGGTTCGACTGAGGACCCCAGGGCGAACTACGGGCCCGCCGACGGCTCGCGGTCGGTCATACGCCGCAGTCGGATCGCTCCCCGACGGGGCGGCTGATACCGTGCGCCGCCAGGGACCGGAACCCGGGTTGGCATGCCTCGTCCAGAAGCCGCCGCTCGTCGTCGGGCAGTGTCCGCCACGAGGATGCGGGCGCGGTGATGCGGGCCACGCAGCGCCGCACCCACTCCTCGTCGACGTGGTGCGGGCCGATGAAGTCGATCAGGCGGCGAGCCGACTCGGCGGGGCGCTCGAGGATGTCCTCGTACCACAGGTGGAGGACCCGGTCCTGCGGGATCTCGGACAGCGCCTCCACTCCGCGGGTCATCTCGTCGGACCAGTAGGCACCGAACAGCGACGGTGGGATCCGGTACTCGCGGAAGGCCGCGGCGTCGAACCGGTCGGGCAGGAAGTCCCGCAGTTCCTCGGGCAGCAAGCTGACGTCCAGCGAATCGAGATCGTTCAGGGCGTACGGGTCCTGGCCGAGGGCGAAGCCCATCGCCAAGACGACCGCGGCCATTCGGAAGCCGGCGTGGCGGCTCATGGACAGCGCGCAGTCACGGCCGTCGCGCACGATGTGCAAGAACTTGGCCTCGGGGAAATGCTCTTGGTACTGGCGGGCCAGGATGAGTGATCCGCCGCTGCGCTCCGCCCACACCCGCTTGCCGTACTTGTGGCACAGCCAGCCGAAAAGCCTGGTGCAGTGTCCGCCCATGGTGGCGTCGGGAAAGGCGGCGACGGCGTCGCGGATTTCGTCGTACAGCGCGTCGGGGTCGTCGGTGAGGTGCGGGAGTGTGGTGAGAAGCACGGCGGGAACGCCCGTCTGGGCGGAATAGCGGGAGGCGTCCGAGGCCGACGGATACAGCACCTCCTTCGGTGACACCCCCTTCCGGGCCATCAAGGTGTTGACAGGGTTGCGCGCTGACAGGATCGCCCAGAACCGCTCGGCCGACATGGTCCCCTCAGAGAAAACGGAGGCCGTCGATCGGTACATATCCGTCAGGTGATTGAAGAACTCAGAGAGGCTGAGAACCTCGGGGTGGTCGCGCAGGAGGTTGGAGACCAGCGTCGAGCCGCAGCGACCTGTGCCGGTGACGAACAGCGGCTCGGGGATGTCATGTCCGGCCATGGTGATTCCCTTCCTTTCAGGGACGGCGCAGCAGGGCTGCGTAGAGGGTCAACCCGGGCCCGAAGGCCATGGCGACCACCGTGTCCGCGGTGCGCGGGAGGCGCTCGATGACCATCAGGACGGTCGGGGAGGAGCAGTTGCCGTACTCGTTGAGCACGTCGTACGAAGCCTGGAGCGCACCCTCCGGCAGTGCCAGGCTCTCGCTGACGACCTCCAGGATGCGCTTGCCGCCCGGATGGACCGCCCAACCGTCGATGTCGGCGGGGATGAGGCCGTGCGGCGCGAGCAACTGATTGCAGATCAACTCGCCGACGTGCTCCGCCAGGACGTCGGGTACCTTGGGCGACAGACCCATCTTGAAGCCCAGGTCTGTGATCTCCCAGGTCATGTGATCCGCTGTGCCGTAGTCGGTTGCAGCGACGACGTCGACCACCTCCAGCCCGCTGCCCGAGCCGGGTTCGAGGACGATCGCAGCAGCGGCGTCGGCGAACAGGGCATGCGCCACGACCTGTTCGTAATCCTGGCTGGGCGGTTGGACGTGCAGGGAGGGGAGTTCCAGGCACAACAGCACCGCCGGGCGGCCGTGCGCGGCGACGAAGTCGCTGACTGCCCCCAGCCCGGGGATCGCCGCGTAGCAGCCCATGTGCCCGACGAACAGTCGTCGTACTTTGCTGGACATGCCTAATTCGTCGGCCAGTTTGATATCGAGGCCGGGTGTGGCGTAGCCGGTACAGGAGGCGACCGCCAGCATCCCCACGTCCTCGGCTCCGAGGCCCGCTGAATCCAGGGCCCCGGCCACGGCCCGTCTCCCCAGTGGCACGGCCTCTTTGATGTATTGGGTCATCCGCTGCGCCGTGCTCCGTGCGCTGACGGAGCTCCCGGCTCGCCAATCCACTACCAGGGAGCGGGTGCTGATCCCGGAGTTCTCGAAGATACGGCGCGCTGCCGGCAGGTCCCTGTAGTGGTCGCGGAAGAAATGCTGCCACAAGGTGTCCTGACCGGTGGGGGTGGCTGGAATGGCGTGTGAAGCGCCCGTTATAACCGGCACCGCAGCGGTTCGTGGCACCGGTGTGCCAGATATTATGGGATCTGTTGACTGAAGCATTTACTCATTCCTTTCCGGTGTTCTTGGGATTTCCTCCTGCTGTCGCGCATGGTGGCGCGATGCGGGACCGGTGGAAATTCGGATGCGGTCCGGCCGGCAGCGGTGCGGCGCGGAGAAGCGGCGATGCATGCCGCGTCGGAACAAGGGAGAACATCCGTGGGGCGTGGAGCCGGGTTCGGCGGCACAGTCGCCGTGCCCGTGGGAGTGGGCGGGGAGGGGGTGCCGCAGGCGTGCTGAGGGTACGTCCGGGACTGCCGGCCGGGAAACGGCAAGGGGTGGCGCCGCCGACGTTCGGCTGAGGACGAGGGAATTACCGGTGACGGAGTGGGCTCGCCACCGCGGCTTTCATGCGGATATTTCTTGGCGAGGGGTCAGGTGACTGCAAGTCCTCGCGGGCGTTCCTCGCCATCTGGCCCCATTATTCCGTCATTATCCGTTCCCGTGCGGGTGGGCTGTCGTGTCAAATTATATGCGGCTAAGCAAACGGTCAAGGATTACATTTCTTTTATTGCGCCGAAACTAGTGGGTTTCCTGTGTTTCCGCAGGTGTGCCGCTGGGGCGGGCAAGTAACGGCAGACCGCCTACGCGGCCTGCGTCGGCAGCGGTGGAGCGAACGGCGGTCGTGCGGTGGAGGCTGACCGGGCCCAGGAAGCCAAAAGAGATCCGACTCCCCTTGTAACGGGAGTCGGATCTCCAGGTTGATCGGCAGCCAGGGGAGCCGGCGGCGGGAGTCGCCTTGGCCCTTGGGTGGTCTCGGGCCGCGTGGGTGCGCGGACCCTCGCGGCCGGAGTGCGCGCGCCGCCCGAACTCAGGTTCGGGTGCAGGATCGCGCCTTCCGCGCGGCGGCACCCGGCCGCTGCCGCGACTGCCGGTCCGAGGAACGTCTGCGTGCGGTCGGCTGAGCCGCAGTTCACCACCAGCGTTCCGGGTAAGGCGGCGACAAAAATTCAGACGTCTTCGGCAGGCTGCGGGCCGAGAGCGGCACCATTCCGGTATGTGTTCGGTGGGCTCCCTGGTAGAGCCCCGGCAAAACAATCCCTCGTCATTGCAAAACAACGGTTTTTGCGGCGCCCATGGGAACCGGGCCGCATCCGGGAGTCGTGCTCGAGCCGTCCAAGCTCCGGCCTGGGTAAACCCCGCACTGGGTCAAGAGCGCGTGTTGGCGAGGAGAGGCGGCGTCTCGGGTGAGTTGCTGTGCTCATGCCTACTCTGAGGCCGGCAGTCGACGCAGGCGTGCACGGATATCCCTCACTGCTGTGTTTCAACGGAAGGGCGTGAAAGTGAAGAAGCGAACCCGGTCAGGCTCGGCGATAGCGGCAGGGGCGGCGACGGTCCTCCTGCTGGGCATTCCCGCTGGCGCGAGCGCCACCGAGCAGGCGGCCGACACCGCTGCTCACCCGCAGAACGGCAGTCGTGCGTTCCAGGCCTCACTCGCCGAAGGGCGCGTCGTCATGAGCCCGGACTACTGCTACCCGCACGCGAACGACGGCGGTTGTCTGTAGGCGGTCGGAACAATCGGCCCCGGCCGCGGGAAGGGCTCTGAATGAAGGCACCGCATGCCATGGTCGTCTCACTCCGGAAGTCGGGGACGCACCTGATGAAAGAAGTGATGTCGCAGCTCGGGTACTCGCTCTACGGCGAGGTGTCCCCCGCGGCGGACGACCAGCCCGTGCTGGCGGGAGAAGCGGTGTGGCGGATCCTGACCATGGTCTACGACCAGGACGAGCTCGGTCGCTTGACCGCGAGCGACGACAAGGCCGCCATCGACGCCGGGATCGAGCAGGCGATCGCCGCGCTGAACAGCGCCTGGCGCATCCGGCTGGGCATTCCGTGGCGAGGCTCGGAAGACCAGGCCGCTGCGAACCCACTGGTTGCCAGGACCCTTTCGCGCCCCGCTGCACGCCGCTTCACGGACACCCCGGCGGGCATATGCTGGTTCCTGCACCAGTTGGAGCTCGACCAGGTCGACGACATCTTCCTGCGGGAGTGGCTGGACACCGACAGTCCGAAAATCGTCCTCAACTTCCGTGATCCCAGGGACGTACTGCTGTCCATGGTCAACTTCCTCTCCGGGCAGACCTCCGGCGGGGTCGGCCGGTTCACCGACCACCGTCTCTACAGCGAGATCATGGGCACGTCGGGGAGTTTGGACGAGAAGCTCACGATCGCCCTCACCGATCCGGGATTCCCCGGCAGCGACGCCTTCCACAGAGCCCTGTGGTTGCTGCGGCACCCCCGGGTCTGCAACGTCTCGTACGAAGAACTCGTCGGTCCGCGCGGCGGTGGATCCCGTCAACTCCAGCTCGCAGCGATTCAGCGCATCACCGACTTCCTCGGCGCTGACGTCGCGGACCTGGAGTCGATCGCGGACAAGGCGTTCAACGACCAGGCGTTCTCCTTCAACAAGGGACGGATCGGCGGTTGGCGCGCGTGCTTCACGCCGCGACACGAGAAGCTGTTCATCGAGCGGTACGGCGATGTCCTGGAGGCGTACGGCTACACCTGAGAGGGTGTGCGATACCGGGTGCGGAAGAGCTGCTTTCCGTACAGGCGAGTTGGCGCCAAGACGGCCGCCTCGGCCCAACCCGTCTTGCCGACGGGGTAGCGAGGCTGGGAGCCCCAGCGCACGGCCAGGACGTCGAAGTCGAGCGGTGAAGCCGTTGCGGCAATTGGCGGAACCGTTCCACTCACGGCCTCGGCAAGGCCTGGTGACAGCCGCCCGAGCTGGTACGAATCTGCCGATCCCCACCGCCGAGATGCGCACCGCAGACCCAGGCCGGCCGCGCGGGGTGACCAACAGAAATGCGCTCCCAGTCGATCTTGGCAACGCGGCGAAAAAAACTTCACGGGCGGTACAACCATCCATCTGTGTCGCGGATCTGATCATGCGAGTCAACAGACTCCCCAGACACTCGGGCCCCACGTGTAGCCAGTCCGTGGGCCCTCTTCCACTTGGGGAACGCACATGCGCATTCGTGCCACCGTGGCCGCCGTCTCCGGCGCCCTCGCCCTCTCCGCCCTCGCCGTGCCGTTCGCGCACGCCGAAGGGTCCGCCCCGTCCTACCGCGAGGGCACCGCGGCCGTCCTGAAGGCCGCCCACGCCGGCTCCGACAACTCCGCGTTCAGCGCCGACACCGCCGGCACCGCCGCTTCCGGCGCCACCGGCGACCCCTACGCGATGGACGTCACCTTCTCCAGCCTCAAGATCGGCAAGGCGTACAAGGTCGGGACCACCAACCACGTCGCGTTCGCGGTCTCGTACACCCTGACGCACGGCAGCGACGTCGACATCACCGCGCCCGACTTCAACACCGGCCCGTACATCTACAAGGGCTCGTACGACACCCCGAGCAACATCCTGTTCGGTGACGACCCGGCCACCTGCACCGCCACCTCGTCGACCACCGCCAACTGCAAGGGCAACATCGACATCTACCCGGCCGAGGGCGACCTCGTCAACGCGGACGCGGGTTCGTGGAGCGCCGGTGCCCTGGCCATCGCGTGGAACGGCCAGGACCCGAGCAGCGACACCTTCGACGCCGGCAAGGTCGGATACGCCGACCAGGGCGGTCTCGGCACCACCCTGATCCAGCGCTACTCCAAGCTGACCGTCAACGCCGGTCCGGAGCCGATCTACAAGGGCAAGACCCTGACGGCCACCGGCAAGCTGTCCCGTGCCAACTGGGAGGACAACCACTACCACGGCTACACCAACCAGCCGGTCAAGCTCCAGTTCCGCAAGGCGGGCACGAGCACGTACACCACCGTCAAGACGGTGTACTCGGACTCGTACGGCAACCTGAAGGCCACCACCACCGCCAACTACGACGGCTACTGGCGCTTCAGCTTCGCGGGCACCTCGACGACCCCGGCCGTGAACGCCACGGGTGACTACGTCGACGTCAGGTAAACACGCGAAGTGAGCATGTGGAGTGAGCACTTGGAGTGAGCTCGTTCCGAGTGGGCACGCCTCGAGTGAGCACCTGAAGTAAGCCCCACGGCAGCAAGTGACGCAGTGCCTGCCAGGTACTGCGTCACGCCGGGAAGCGGCGGTCGACCCACTTCCACAGGAACTCCAGGGCGAGAGCCGAAACCGCCGCGACGCCCACCGCGACCCACGGGATCGTCACCCCGACCAGCCTCAGCGCGAAGAAGTGCTGGAGCGAGGGCACGATCAGGACGGCCAGGAAGGCCACACCCATCGCGGCCACCAGGGCGATCCGCCACCAGGTGTAGGGCCGCGCGACGATCGCCAGCACCCACATGGAGATCAGGAACAGCGTGAGCGTCGCCGCGCTGGTCTCCGCCTCAAGGGAGCCGGGACCGGTGTAGGAGTGGCGGGCGATCAGGTACGTGACGAAGGTGGCGACCGCTGCCACGACCCCGCCGGGGATCGAGTACCGCATCACCCGCCGTACGAAGTGGGGTCTGGCCCGCTCCTTGTTGGGGGCCAGGGCCAGGAAGAAGGCCGGGACACCGATCGTCAGGGTCGACAGCAGCGTCAGGTGCCGGGGCAGGAACGGGTACTCCACCTGCCAGCACACCACCAGCACCGCCAGCAGCACCGAGTACACCGTCTTCACCAGGAACAGCGTGGCGACCCGCGTGATGTTCCCGATCACCCGCCGGCCCTCGCCCACCACCGACGGCAGCGTCGCGAAGCTGTTGTTCAGCAACACGATCTGGGCCACGGCCCGGGTCGCCTCCGAGCCCGAGCCCATCGAGACGCCGATGTCCGCGTCCTTGAGCGCGAGCACGTCGTTCACACCGTCGCCCGTCATCGCCACCGTGTGCCCGCGTGACTGCAGGGCGCCCACCATGTCCCGCTTCTGCTGAGGGGTGACCCGCCCGAACACGGTGCCCTTGTCCAGCGACTTCGCCATCTCGGCCTGGTTCGGGGGAAGGCGGCGGGCGTCCAGGACCCGGCCGGCGATGCCGAGCTTTCCGGCCACCGCGCCCACGGAGACCGCGTTGTCGCCGGAGATCACCTTGGCGTGGACGTTCTGCTCGGCGAAGTAGCGCAGGGTGTCGGCGGCGTCCGGGCGCAGCCGCTGCTCCAGGACGACCAGGGCGGTGGGCCGGGCGCCGTCCTTGACCTTCGGGTCGTCCAGGTCCCGGGAGGCGCGCGCCAGCAGCAGCACGCGCAGCCCCTGCTCGTTGAGCCGTTCGGTTTCGGCCAGGGCCGGGTCGTCGGGGTCCAGCAGGACGTCCGGGGCGCCGAGGAGCCACGTACTGGACTCGCCCTTGCCCTCGCTGAAGGACGCGCCGCTGTATTTGCGGGCGGAGGAGAACGGCAGTGCCTCGCTGCAGCGCCACTCCTCGCTGTCCGGGTAGGCGTCGATGATCGCCTGGAGGGAGGCGTTCGGGCGGGGGTCCGACTCGCCGAGGGCGCCCAGGACCTTGCGTATGTACGTCTCGTCGGCGCCCTGCAGCGGCCGTAGCTCGGTGACGTCCATGCCGCCCTCGGTGAGCGTGCCCGTCTTGTCCAGGCAGACGGTGTCGACGCGGGCGAGGCCCTCGATGGCGGGCAGTTCCTGGACGAGCACCTGCTTGCGTCCGAGCCGTATCACCCCGATGGCGAAGGCCACGGAGGTCAGCAGGACGAGCCCCTCGGGGACCATGGGCACGATGCCGCCGACCGTACGGGCTATGGAGTCCTTGAACCCGTGCTGCTTGACCACCAGCTGGCTGACGACCAGGCCGATGGCGGTCGGGATCATCATCCACGTCACGTACTTGAGGATCGTGGAGATCCCGGTGCGCAGCTCGGAGTCGACGAGCGTGAAGCGGGTCGCCTCCTCGGCGAGCTGGGCGGCGTAGGCCTCGCGCCCCACCTTGGTCGCCTTGAAGGCGCCGCCGCCCGCGACGACGAAGCTGCCGGACATGACCGGGTCCCCGGGCTGTTTGACGACGGGGTCGGCCTCGCCGGTGAGCAGCGACTCGTCGATCTCGAGACCGTCGGCCTCGACGCAGGCGCCGTCGACCACGATCTTGTCGCCGGGCCCGACCTCGATGATGTCGTCCAGCACGATCTCGGACGTGCCGACCCCGACGGCCACCCCGTCCCGGCGCACGGTCGGTCTGGCCTCGCCGATCAACGCGAGGGAGTCGAGGGTCTTCTTGGCGCGCCACTCCTGGATGATGCCGATTCCGGTGTTGGCGATGATCACATATCCGAAGAGGCTGTCCTGGAACGGCGCCACGAACAGCATGATCAGCCAGAGCACACCGATGATCGCGTTGAAGCGGGTGAAGACGTTCGCCCGGACGATCTCGCCCGGGGACCGGCTGCTGCGGACGGGAACGTCGTTGACCTCACCGCGGGCGACCCGCTCGGCCGCCTCGGCGGCGGTGAGGCCCCGCGTCCGCCCCGGTACGGGGACGGGGTGCACGGGATCGAGTTCGGCGCCCGCGTCGATGTGGGTCATGCATCCGACGGTACGTGCGGATATGCGCCTTCACCCGCCGAGAGTCCCAAAGATCCGACCAGGGGAGGACGGGTCTCGTACGGTGGTTGCAGGGGGCGCCCGGTGGGAGCCCGGTGGGAGCCCTGTGCAAGCCCTGTGGCTACTGCTGGGCGGCGGCGGCTCGTTTGATCGCCGCGTCGCGCTTCCTCACGTAGAAGATGCCGACGCAGCCGAGGCCCGCGCCCGTCAGGCATGTCCACAGCCACCAGGTGTGTCCGTGGTCGGCGAACCAGCCGTAGAACGGGAGCTGCGCCAGGAAGAGGACGAACCAGAGGATCGTGCCGCCGGTGATGGTGGCGACCACGGGCCCTTCAAGGGGCTCCGGTGCCTCGTGTCTGGGGGTCCACTTCGCCATGCGCACAGCTTACGAGGAGGTCGCACGGGGGCGGAGGTGACCCTGGCGGCCCTTGTTTTCGGCGAGGGCGTCCCGGAGAGTCTCGGTCGGGATCAGGTGACCCCGTAGAACCTCTGCGTCTCCTCCACGGCGGTCTGGAACCGCTCGTCGAAGTCATCTTCGGCGAGCGTCCGGACGACATAGTCCTGGACGCTCATTCCTCTTTTGGCGGCGTGGTGGCGGAGCCGGTCGAACAGCTCCGTGTCTATCCGCACGCTGAGCACACTGGTCCCCATGCCCCGAGGGTTGCCGGACCCGGGCGCGCGGCGTGTCGCGTTCCGCCGCCAGATCGCTCATATGGGTGATCCGTATAGCTCGGGAGTTTCGCCATGGCCCCCATGAGCAGGGCCCTGTAGTGGTCGGAGTCGGCCCTGTAGGGGGCAGGGTCACCCGGGACGGCGCGCCCCAGTGCTCTTTAGGGTAAGTAATGAGTTATCCTAAAGAGCATGGATGACCTGACCCATGGCGACGACGCTGCCGCCGTGAACGCTCTCCGCTCCGCTGTGATGCGCCTGTCGCGCCGACTCAAGCACCAGCGGGTCGACGAGTCGCTGAGCCCGACCGAGATGTCGGTGCTCGGCACCCTCGCCCGCTGTGGTTCCGCCACACCCGGCGAGCTGGCCCGCAAGGAGCACGTGCAGCCGCCCTCGATGACCCGCATCGTGGCACTCCTGGAGAGCAAGGGCCTGGTCAGCCTGGAGCCGCACCCCGAGGACCGGCGCCAGAAGGTGGTCACCCAGACCGAGCGGGCCGAGGCGATGCTCGAGGAGAGCCGCCGCAAGCGGAACGCGTTCCTGGCCGGACTGATCGAGGGCCTGGACGAGGACGAGTGGGCGAAACTGCGCGCCGCCGCCCCCGTGCTGGAAAAGCTCGCGCATCTGTGACCGGGGCGCATCCATGGCACAGGTGCACCCGGACCGGGTGCACCCATGGGTGCGCGCCGGTGATGGACGCGGCCCCCACCCGCGTACGTACGAAGTCGTCATCGCAAGGAGGCGAGTCCCTTTGAGTACGGGCACCGGAGCAGCTTCCGCCCCCGCACCAGACACCCACGACTCCCCGCCCGTCCCCGCCGGCCAGTCCTCGATGTTCAGCTCGCTGCGCATCCGGAACTACCGGCTCTTCTTCATCGGCCAGGTCGTCTCGAACACCGGGACCTGGATGCAGCGCATCGCCCAGGACTGGCTGGTGCTGAGCCTGACCGGCTCCTCCACCGCCGTAGGTGTCACCACGGCGCTGCAGTTCCTGCCGATGCTGCTGTTCGGCCTGTACGGCGGCGTCCTCGTCGACCGCCTCCCCAAGCGCCCGACGTTGCTGGTCACGCAGTCGGCCATGGGTGCCACGGGCGTCGTGCTCGCCTTCCTGACCCTCTCCGGTCACGTCCAGGTCTGGCACGTCTACCTCGCCGCCTTCGCCGTCGGACTCGCCACGGTCGTCGACAATCCGGCCCGGCAGTCCTTCGTCTCCGAGATGGTCGGCCCCGGCCGGCTGCAGAACGCGGTCAGCCTGAACTCGGCGAACTTCCAGTCCGCCCGTCTGGTCGGCCCCGCGGTGGCGGGCGTCCTGATCACCGGCGTGGGCACGGGCTGGGCCTTCCTGTTCAACGGCCTGTCCTTCGTCGCCCCCATCGCCGGCCTGCTGCTGATGCGCGCCCGCGAGCTGCACGTCGTGGAGCGCGCCCCGCGCGGCAAGGGCCAGCTCCGCGAGGGCCTCCACTATGTCTCGGGACATCCGGAGCTGATCTGGCCGATCGTCCTGGTCGGCTTCATCGGCACCTTCGGCTTCAACTTCCCGGTCTGGCTGTCGGCGTACGCGGACGACGTCTTCCACGCGGGCGCCGGCGCCTACAGCCTCTTCAACACGCTGATGGCGCTCGGCTCGCTGACCGGCGCGCTGCTCGCCGCCAGGCGTCGTCGGGCCCGGCTGCGCGTGCTGATCGCGGCGGCGGCCGCCTTCGGCGTGCTGGAGCTCGTGACGGCCGGGGTCCCGTCCCTGTGGCTGTTCTCGCTGCTCATGGTCCCGATAGGGGCCTTCGGCATGACGGTGAACGTCACCACGAACACGGCGGTCCAGATGGGCACGGACCCGGCGATGCGCGGCCGCGTCATGGCCCTGTTCATCATGGTCTTCCTGGGTGGTACGCCGCTGGGGGCGCCCGCGGTCGGTTGGATCACGGACGTGTACGGCGCCCGGGTCGGCTTCGCCGCGGGTGGTCTGGTCTCGGCCGCGGCGGCCGTGACCCTCGGCCTGATCCTGGCGCGGGCCGGCGGTCTGCGCGTCACCGTGGGCTGGCACCACGGGCATCCGCGGGTGCGGTTCGTACCGCGCGAGCAGCCGGTGGCGGTGTGACGGAACCAGGGGGCGCCACGAGAGGGCGTCGGCGTTTCCTCATGATTGCCGGTGGCCGGGGGACTCGCTCCCTGGAAGGGTGAGGACATGAGACTCTTCGCCGCGGTGGTGCCGCCCAAGGACGCGATCAGTGAACTCGCGTCGGTCGTACGCGCGTTGGAGGGAATGCCGGGGGCGAGGGGCCTGCGCTGGACCGAGCGGCCGGGCTGGCACTACACGCTCGCGTTCTACGGTGAGGTGGCCGAGGACGTCGTACCGGACCTGTCGGAGCGGCTGGCGCGGGCGGCCCGGCACACCCCACCGTTTCCCCTGTCCTTGGAGGCGGGCGGGCGCTTCGGGGGCCGGACGCTGTGGGTGGGTGCCTCCGGAGACCTCCGGACGCTGCGGCTGCTCGCGGACCGCGCGGAGTCCGCGGGGCGCAAGGCGGGCGTGGCGATGGGGGAGCACCGCCCCTACCACGCGCACCTGACGCTGGCCCGCAGCAGCCGGGGCCATGCGGACTTCCGGCCGTACGTCACGGCGCTGGAGGCGTTCGCGGGACGCGGGTGGACGGTCGGCGAGCTGCTCCTGATCCGCAGCCGGCTGCCGACGTCGGGGGTGCCGGGGGAGCAGCCGCGGTACGAGACGGTGGAGCGGTGGGGGCTCGGCGCGGGCGGTTGACGAGGGCCGGTTAGGCTCGATACGTGGAACCGAAGACCCGTAACCGGATCATGGCCGGTGTGCTCGTGCTCATGTTGGCCGTCGTCGCCCTGGCGGCCGCGCTCGGCAGGTGAGCGGAGTCAGCACCTCGGCCGCGTGGTCACCCCATGCCGGCGGAGGAACGCTCAGCGTCCGAGTTCGGCCCTTGAGCCGTGCCTGCGGCCCGGGGCCGACGACATTACCCTCAGCGGTTTGCAGCCGTATCTCGACTACGTGAGAGAACGTCCGTGGTCGCCAAGTATCCGTGAATGTTGAATTTTCCTTCCGCCTGTCGAGGTCAGCGCGCGGACCGGCAAACCGAGCACTTCGGCGCGCTCGACGGCACCGGGCCGGCCGTGGTCGACTCGTCGTGCCGCAGGGCTTCTGACGCGGATCGCTCCGAAAAGGATCCGCGTCAGAAGACAAGTTCACAAGGACAAGTGCCTGATGTCGTCATTTCGCCGGCACGCCTGCAACCACACCTCAAAGAAGAGGAGACTCTCATGAACGAGAAGCTCATGTCCGGCTACCTGGCCTTCACCACCAACGAGGAGTTCGGAGCCGCTGCGGCGGGGGACGCCCCGGGCACCGCCGGCACCCTCATCAGCCCCTGGACCATGATGCTGGGTTGCTAGTCAACGCCTGTTGGCTGTTGGCTGTCGACGTGCCCGGATACTGACCGGGAAAGTGAAAGTGCCTTCTCGGCCGGGAGTATGAGGCTCAACCAAGGGCTCCGTCTCCCGGCGGGAAGGCACTTTTCTGTCTGTGTACCGCTGGTTCGTGCCTCAAGCATCGTATTGCGTAGGCTGCGGCCACACGGCACCGGACACGGCCCGCGCCCGTCGACACAAGAGATATGTGGCTCGGTTCACGTCCTGGGGCCGTGCTTCACCGGGTCAATCCGTTGGTGTGATGTCTGGTGATGGGTAGGGGTCAAGCCGGTTACGGTTACGGCGGAGGTCGAGATGAAGTTCAGCCGCTTGCTGTGCGAGGCAAAGTGCTGAGGGCTCTTCATGCCCGCCGTGCGCGTGTGGCCGGCGTCGTTGCGTTGGCACTGGCGGCGTCGGCGGATCCGGTACTGGCAGGCATCAACGGGTGCAGCCCTTGGCCGGCCATGCCGGTGTTGGCTGTGGGGATGGCGGCGGTCTTGTGGCCGGCCGAGCGGCTTCCGGCGTGGTTCACTCCCGCGTTGCGTACGGGTGTTCCGGCGTTGGCTTCCGGGCTTCTGACGGTCGCTGTGGCGCTGGGAGCGTCGCGTCAGACCGGTTGTGCTCCGGGTGAGACGGCTGTTCTGCTGTTCCTGCTGGTGACTGCGGTGCGTATGCGCCCCCCCAAGTGGGCCATGGTATGTGCGTGCCTGAACGGCGCGGCGACCCTCGTTCTGCCGTTGCGTTACCTGGCCGGTGAGCCCGGCAGCGGGAGTGTGGTGGCGGGCACGGCCGGGATGCTGCTGCTGGCGGCCGGGGCCACCACGGGGCTCGGTGGGTATCTGCGTGTTCTGGACGACCGGCGCAGGCGGGTGGTCAACGAGACACGACGTGCCGAACGTCTTGCCATGGCGGCCGACCTGCACGATTTTGTGGCTCATCACGTGACCGGTGTTCTCATCCAGACACAGATGGCGCGCATGCTCGCTCCCGCCGACTGCCCGCAGCTGGGCGAGGTTCTGGCCCGGATCGAGCGTTCGGCTGCCGAAGCGTTGACGTCCATGCGCCGTACGGTCGATGTGTTGCGTGGGTGCGACCGTGACGGGTGCGATGCGCGGTTCGGGGAACGCCAACCGGTGGGTGACCTACGCGCGTTGGTGGGGCTGGTACAGCGTTTCACCGGGCCCCGCGGTCAGAAGGCCGTTCTCCATCGGAGCCCGCTGGTGCCGGACGAGCTGTCCCATGAGGTGCAGGCTGCCGCGTACCGTGTCGTGCAGGAGGCTCTCACCAATGTGCTGCGGCATGCTCCGGATGCGGAAGAGATCGTCGTCGAAGTGTGCTTCACCGGGCCGGAGTTGCGGGTAGCGGTTCGCGACGACGGGAGGGGAGGCCCGAAGATGCCGGCTGCCGCTTTCGGCTGTGGGTTCGGCCTGGTCGGCCTCTCCGAGCGCGTCACCGCGCTCGGAGGTCGCCTGGAAGCCGGGCCGCGGCGCCGCCGGGGCTGGCAGGTGACGGCGTCGCTGCCGGTCGTCGGCCGGGTGGTGGCGGCCGTGGTCGATGCCCACGACGACCGTGCGCCCGCCCGGAATTGACGCCGAACTCCGCTGCCCCGGCGCAGGGATGGAAGACCGGTGGGAGCACGGCTTGCGCGTTCAGGGGTCGAACGGCCGTGGCCTGCTACGTCGGAGGGCCCGGTGTTCCGCACGCCGCCTGCCGATGGCGATGTCATCCGGTCGGCAGCGTGCGCTCGGTGGGCCGATGCCGTACCCCGCGGCGAGCGTCGGCGTCAAGGGCAGCCGACGGTACGAGCCGGTGGGCCGCCCGCTTGTCGGCGACCACGGTCGGAACACGCGGGGTCCGGTCCTGTCGCCGCCTCCGACTCCAGAGCCAGGTCGGCCGGCACATTGCGCATCAGCGGCTTGCCGACGATCGGCCGCCGAAAGCCTCCCGGTAAGAGCGCGCGGCACGGGCCGCGCATACCCCGCCAAGGCGTGCCCGGGCGCGGCTCCGACTGGTCGGCATCACCGCGTTCACGTCGGATGCCCATAGGCTCAAGCCGCGTCAGCGCGGGGCTGATCGGGCAGCTGACGCGGCGTGTGCCAGGGCCGTTCCCGAAACCTGGAACGAGCCGGAGGACCGTTCCGGACTCGTGGAGCCCTCCGGTGGCGGACACCTGAACGTGAACGCCGGGCGCGAGAACACCTGCGTCCGACTGACCCGTCCGAAGTCTCGCCTCACCGGGTGTCCCGCGCCGCGGACGGGCCGTCGGCGGCGCGAGGGGATGCGCGGCGGTGTCCGCGCACCGATACCGCCCGGTACCACGCTGACAACACCTCAGGCCGCCAACGCGTGCCGCCAGTCGATGCGTGCTCCGATCTTGAGGATCGAGTTGCGGTACACCCGCGCCCCCAGCCACGCGCATCCCGCCGTCGTCAGCAACATCACGGCCGCTGCGATCAGTTGCTGCTCCACCGAGACCGCGCCGATGCCGGCCTGCAGCGGCATGAGCATTCCGGAGAACGGTGGGATGTAGCGCACGATATCCACCCACGACGAGGTCGGTGAGTTGGCGGCGGCTACCGCGACCGCCATCGGCGCCATGAGGAGCATCATGATCGGCGCCAGGACGGACTGGAGCTCCTCCGGCCGGGACACCAGCGATCCCGCCGCCGCGAAGAGGAACGCGAAGAGGACGAATGACAGCAAGAACCAGCAGATACTCGATATGAGCGCCGCGGTGCCGGGCAGCGTCATGGTATGGCCGTGTTCGGCGTAGCGTGCGCCGACGAGAGCGGCGGCCATGACGGCGATCTGCACCATGGCCGCCGTCCCGATGCCCGCCACCTTGCCGATCATCAGACGGATCGGGGTCAGTGTCGAAAGCAGCACTTCCACGATACGGGTGGACTTCTCCTCGACCACCCCTTGGGCGATCATTGAGCCCTGGCCCATGATCTGCGAGAACAGCACGATCACCATGCTGATCGCGGCCCCGACCCCCTGGGAGCCGTGGTTCTTCGCGTTCCCGACGGTGACGATGCGCGGTGCGTTCGCGGCGATGCTGCGGTCGAGACGTGCGGTGTCGACATGCTGCTGGGACAACGCGGCTTCGGTGGCCCAGTGACGTCCCATGCTCACCGCGGCGTCCTGGGCCTGCGACGCGGTATCGGCGCGCATCAGGACCGAGGCTCGGCCGTCCTGCACGGCGACGGCCGCGTCCAGGTGCTTGCTTTCAATCCGGGCGCGGGCGGTCGCCGCGTTCGAACACGGCTGGAGGCGTATGCCCTGCGGGGCCGGCCCGAACGCGGACCTCTGCGCACCGCAGACAGCGACTGTGTAGGTCTTGGGCGAGCTGGAGGGGGAGAAGGCCACCACCATCCCGACGACGATGACCACCGCGAACAGCAGGCCGAAAAAGTAGCCCTTGGTGAACATGCGTGCGTCGATCTCGCGCCGGTACACCAGGAGAGTGTCCCGCCAGGATCCGGACTGACGGTCGGATGAGGAGATCACGCGGCCACCTTCCCTTCCACCGGGTCCACCAGATCGCGGAACGTCTGCGTCAGCGTCGGCCGCCGCCATGCGATCTCACGTACCAGTCCGTGGTCCATCGCGATGCGCAGCAGGGCGTTCTCATCCCAGCCGGGCGCCAGTTCCACGACCACACCGTCGCCTTCGGCCCGGAACGAGGTGACGGCACCGGTGTGGGCGGCCCAGTCGGCGGGCGCGCCCTCGACGCGGAGATACAACCGGTCGACAGGTTTTCCGCGCAGCTCATCAAGGGTGCCGCAGGCAACCATTCTTCCGGATCTCACCACGCCGACCCGGTCGCACAGGCGCTCCACCAAGTCGAGTTGGTGGCTGGAGAACAGTACCGGGGTTCCTTGGGACGCTTTCTCCCTCAGCACCATGCTCATGTCGTCCACCGCCAGTGGGTCAAGGCCGGAGAACGGTTCGTCGAGGATCAGCACATCCGGGTCGTGGACGAGTGCCGCGGCCAGTTGGACGCGCTGCTGGTTGCCGAGGCTGAGTGATTCCACCTCCTTGTCGAGGTGTTCGCCGATGCGCAGCCGGTCGGTCCACCGCAGCATGGCCGCCCGCGCGTCCGCCGCCGGCAACCCGTGCAGGCGGCCGAGATAGACCAGCTGCTTGGCCACGGTCATCTTCGGGTACAGCCCGCGTTCTTCGGGCATGTACCCGAAGCGGGCGGTGTCCTGCCCGGTCACCGGTTTGCCGCCCCAGCGCACCGTTCCGCTGTCGGCCGACAGAACCCCGACGGCGACGCGCATGGTGGTGGTCTTACCCGCTCCGTTGCTGCCGACAAAACCGAAGATCTCTCCCGCGGGGACGCTGAACGACATGGAGTCGATCGCCAGGTGGTCGCCGTAGCGCTTCGATATGGAGTCGATGTCCAGCTCTCTCAAGATGTGCACCTCCCAGTGTCGTGGTTGTTGGAAGCGCGGGCTGTCGCCCAATCGGTGACGGGGCGACAGCCCTGTGGGTCACACGATCGTCGCGGCGAGCGCTGCGATGATCGTGGCGTTCATGACGTGGTCGTCGCATTTGCCGCTTCGCTGGTCCGCGGCAGCCCGGGACCGGCCGGTGTCGTTCCCGCTGCCGCGTTCCTCGGGCTTCTTGCCCTGCTCCGACTTCTTGTCACGTGCCATCGCACTGCCTGCCTCTCTGTCGGCGTTGTCGAAGAACGTCCCGTGCTGGGAGATGCCGCATCTGTGGCCGTTCGTCAGGGATATGTGGGCAAGGCACCGCGCGCCCGGCCGGCGTCGACCCGAGCGGGCGGGCAGGCACTTGCCGGGCACCTTGCGACGCTGCGGCAGATCGCTGAGTCCGCCGCGTGCCACGCCCGCGCCGGAGCGCGAGAATGCGTTGCGGCCCCCCGGGGGACCGAGGGGCCGCAACGCATCTTGTTCACCAGCCGAACGGAGCGGGAAAAGGAACCGAACGGCCCTTGGTGATCGTTGATCAGCAGTTGTGGCTCAGGCTGTAGATGAACCCGGCGCCGCCAGTCGCGCTGTAGTAGACCACCCCGGCCGAGATGAGCCACGGGAGGGCGGGAGTGGTGGCCGGGGCGTCACCGGCCGCGGAGGAGCCGTACTCGTCGGCGGTGGTGTAGGCCGCGTAACCGGCAATCAGCTTATCGTTCATCGAAAACTCCTTTGTTTTTCGAAGCGGAATGAAGCTAGGGAGAAGAGACCCTCCCTCGAACTGCTGCGAATCAGCAGTGCTTACCCGAGAAGTACGTGCTGGCGGCGGAGGCCGCGAACGACGCGACGGAGAGCGCGAAGATGGGGAGGACGGGAGTGGCGAGCGGAGTGGTGCCCGGGGCTTCACCGATCGCGGAGGCGCCGTACTCGTCGGCGGTGGTGTATGCGGTGTAACCCGCAATCAGCTTCTCGTTCATATTCACTCCTATGTGAATTGGTTGAGTTGGGTGGAGCCGACGGGAGATCCGAATGCCCTGGGTTTCTCACCATCACGGATTCTTATTCCGCATCAGGTGGCCCCGTCGTTGACTAGTCGACCACACACCACATACAGCCGTCGAGGGACGTTCTTATCGGTGCTTTGCTCCGTCTGCTTGTTGACCTCGGGTTCTGTGCTGAAGATTCAACATTGGATGGTTACTTGACGTTCAATGTGATTCAACCTCGATCTTGCATGAGGGCCCGTCAGTCTGCTGACGGACCAGACGCCTGGTCAGCGCTCCCTTCAGCCCCCTGGCCGACGGTCTGTCACACCGGGCCGACGGCACAAGGGCCACCGGCCCGGTGAGCGTCCGTACCCGCCTGAGGCACGGCCGTCGCCACCAGAGCGTCGCCCGCAGCACGGCAGTCGTCGGCAACAGGGCAGTCGTCCACAACAGGGCAGTCGTCCTCAGAACGGCTTCAGGACATCGGCAAAGGGCGATGACAGGTTGCGGGCCGGTTCGCTCGGGTCGATCCCGGCGTCGATGAACGCCCCGTAGATGATGTCGGTGACCGGACTGTCGTCCTCAGGGGGAAGGGTGGCGTGCTTGATCAGTGCCTCGGCGAACACCCGCGTACGGTGCTGGCCGAAGCTCTGGCCACGACGGGACGGACGCTGGTCGTCCGGCTCGAACGCACAGCCCACCGCGTCGGTCAGCGGGCTGACGAAAGGCGATATTCCCTGGCCCAGCAGCCCGGTGCCCTGGAGCATCTCGGCGCAGGGTCGGGCCATCCGCCAGGCGGGCCGCGGCAGATACACCACCACCGCGTCGTTGCGCGGGTATTGCGAACGCGACGACAGGATTTTCGCCTGCCAGGGGATACCGGCGTCTTCCAGGAAGTCCACCAGGCCGCTCCATACCGAGGGTGCCGCACTGGGATCGTCCAGCCGGCCGTAGAGCCGCAGCAGCGGACCGGAGGAACGGAACGGGACCTTGCCGGAGGTGGCGAGGAAGAAGCCGGGGGACAGGCCCGGCCTGGCGCACGGCAGCACGACGGTGACGGTGTCACCCGACCGCTCGGCGAGCGAGTCGCCGGGCACACGCACCCGTAGGCCCCGGATGTCCACGATCGCGTCCTGCTCGTCGTCTGCCAGATGCCGGCCGGACACGGTCGTGGTGCGCGGCCCGGTCGCCTCGTGCAGAGCCTCGTCGAAGTCCCGCTCCCGCATCGTGCGCGGTTGGCTGTCGCTCGGCTTGGCACGTCCGGTGTGCAGCGTCTGGTAGAGCGCGTCGGCGAGACTGTGGGCGAGAGTCGACGGGCTGTTGCTTTCGAAGACCACTCCCGCCGTTTCCGCCTTCAATCCGCCTTCGGTGACGGTCACCGCATCGACCAGGGTGGCGATCCTGCCGACGAGAGGCAGCGTTGTATCGGACATGTTCAGACCTCCAGGCCCAAAGACGTGGTGAAGTCGGCCGGAGACAGCAGCACGGTACGGCCGATTCCCGCCGCCGCCTTCATGACCGGTGAAATTCGGCTCGCCTGCATCGAACTGGCGAGCAAGCGGTCGACCATGTGCCAGCCGGCGTAGGATGCCGCCCGCACCGTGAGCGCCTTGTCGTCGGTGATCCTCGCCGGTGCGGCGTCGAGGTAGGCACGCAGGAACCGCTGCACCATCGGGGTGCGCTGCTCCAGTTCGGCGATCCCGGTGGCGACGATCTCCTCATGGGACGCGACATGACCGAAGGGCGACGCTTCGGACAGTGTGGACGGTGTCGCCGCGATGGCCTGGTAGAGCCATTCCCCGGCGAACGCCCCGAGGTCGCGCGCCGGGTCACCCATCCGGGTCTCCTCGAAGTCCGTCACATACAACGTGTCGTCCGCCAGCAGGAACTGGTCGAGACGCACGTCGCCGTGGATGGGGCTGCGCGAGGGCCGCGGTTCCCTGTCGGTCGCGCGCAGCTCCCTCACGGCCTGGACGAGCGCTTCGTCGCCCTGCAGCATGTGATACATGTCCAACTCGGCCATGGACACCCGCAGGTAAGCCGCGAACGGCAATGCCTCCAGGTTTTCGACCGGCGGGAACGGATGCTCACTCGTGTCGAAGCCTTCCGGGTCCAGGCTGTGCACAGCGGCGAGCGCCGCTCCTGTCCGGTCGCACAGGGCATCGTCGAACGCGCCCTTGCCGAGCAGTTCCGCTCCGGACTCGGCGCCGGCCAGGTACTGGAACACCAGCAGTCCGTGCTCAGGGTCGGTACCGATGAGATGAGGAACGCTCAATCGATCGCGTGCGGCTGCGCAGAACGTTTCGGTCCGCTTTATTCGGATTCCGGAATCCATATTGGCAAACCGTTTGACGAACACCTGCGTGCCATCGGCCGTGGTGCCGCTCCAGTTGTCGTTACTCCCCGCAACGCCCTTGACCGTCGAAGGCTCGAATGGCCCCAGCCCAAGACGGGTCAGGCACGCATCGACATACGGCGCATCGGCCAGGCTGCTCGCCTCGAACCGGACTGCCCAATCCTGGGCACGGATTTCTTTCACCATACTTCCGAGACCCTAGGACCGGAGTGACACGGCGGCAACGTTCAAAGTTTTCACGTTACTTTGCAGTCGGCGCCCATCGTCCCAGTTGGCGGTGGGCAGCCGCAGGCAGGTCGTAAGAAACCGTTGCTCATCGGTAGTTGGTGCTATCTAATCGGCCGCATGCCAGATGCGATACTTCGCACGACGCTGGATAACGGTCTGCGCGTCGTCGTCCAATGTGTTCCGGGGACCTCCGGTGCCGGCGTTGCCGTGCACTACCGGGTGGGTTTCCGAACTGAGACCCATTCCCGGTCGGGTTTCGCCCACCTCTTCGAGCACATGATGTTCCAGGGTTCGCGGAACGTCGCTCGCGGCGAGCACTTCGCCGCCGTGCTGGCAAGCGGGGGGATGGTCAACGGCAACACGTTCCAGGACTCGACCGACTACCACCAGGTTTTCCCTGTGGCGGCTCTGCCACGTGTCCTGGAACTGGAAGCCGACCGGATGATGGCACTGGCCGTCACCCAGCACAATCTGGACGTCCAGCGGGAAGTCGTCAAGGAGGAGATCCGGACCCAGGTCGCCGGCAAGCCCTACGGCGGATTCCCCTGGACCGTGCTGCCGTCCGTGCTGTACGACAGGTGGGAGAACGCCCACAACGGATACGGCGAGACAGCCGACCTGGACGAGGCGACCATCGACGACTGCGTGGCGTTCTTCGAGACGTACTACGCTCCGGGGAACGCCGTGCTGGCGGTGTGCGGCGACATCGACCCGCAGGCGACGCTGGAGTTGGTACGGCGCTGTTTCGACCATGTGCCCGCACGTGCCACACCGCAACTGGCGGACATATCCGAACCCGTCGGCGACCGTCCGTTGCACGGGACGTGCTACGACATGATGGCGCCGCGTCCGGCGGTCGCCATCGGCTGCCGACTGCCGGACGCGGCGGCCGACTTCGACGCATACGCCGCCCACGTCGTGCTGTCGTATCTGCTCACCAGCGGATCCCAGGCCAGGCTCCGCAGGCCGCTCGCGCCGCTCGGCGCGCAGGTCGACTCCTCCCCTGGATTCTTCGGCCCGCTGATGGCCAAGGACCCGGACACATTCCTGGTCGTGTCCCACCATCCACCGGGACTGGCCGAGGACGTCGTCGGCATCGTCACCGAGCAGGCCGCCGACCTGGCTGCGGGCGGGGGCGGTGCCGGGGAGGTCGAGCGGGCGGTCGCCACCGCCGTCGGCAGCCTGTACCAGAGCCTGGACTCGTTGGCGTACCGGGTGCGCTTCCTCGCCCGCGGAACGCTGCTGTGGGACCGCCCGCACATCGCCGACGAACTCTGCCGTGCCGTCGCCGCCACCAGTGCGGACGCCATCGCCGCGGCAGCCGCCACCGTGGCGCAGCCGGCCGGCCGTGCGGTACTGACGCTTCTTCCGAAGGGAGCCGGCGAATGATGCCGGTCACAGCCGTGCGCATGCCGAACCTGACGACACATCATGGGCCGCATGGGCTGACGATCACCGCGTCGGTCCTGGCGACGGTGCCGATGGTGCAGGTCCATCTCGCGATTCCACTGGTGATTGCAGACCGAACGGATATCGCCGTACTCGACGTCCTGTCCGCCTGCTGGCCGGATCTGCCGGCCTGGGCCCGGTTCGAGCAGTTCGGTGGACAGATCGCCGTCAACCGCACACAGCAGTGGTTGTACCTGAGCCTGGTCTGTACCGCCGATCGGCTGCCCTTGCTGGCCGACACCCTCGCCGCCGTGATGGGCGCCGACTACAGCGACGAGGCGGTCCGGGGCGGCGTGAGGAGGATCGCCCAGTACGTGTCACTGGCCGCTGCGCAGCCCGCCGTCGACTCCACCCGCCGGCTGTGGGAGGCGTACTACGGACATCTGCCGCCGTTCGCCGAGCTCGCCCCGGAACCGGAGGAGGTGGACGAGGTGTCAACGCGGCAGGTCGCCGCCGCGCATGCCCGCTACGTGGTTCCCGGCCAAGCCCATCTGGTCGTCGTCGGCGACGTCGACCCGGAGCACGCCGTGTCCTGCCTCGACAGCGCACTCGGGTCGTGGGCCGGGCCGCGGCAGCCGGCGCCGGAGCAACCGACCGCTCCGTACCGCCTCCCCGGACAACGCAGGGTGACACACCATCGCCCATGGCGGCAGTCCCACATCCGGCTCGCCGCGCGGTCCGCTGCCCGCGACGACCGGGAGGGCTTCGCCGCGGCGCTGGCCTCTTCACTGATCCTGGGCGGCAACCTCTCCTCCAGGATCATGACCGTGCTGCGCGAACAGCACGGCCTGGCCTACCGCGCCAGCGCGGCTCTCAACGACCACCCGGGAGCGAACATCCTGGTGGTGGAAGCGGATGTCGCCGCACCGGCTGTCACCGCGGCGATGTCCCACCTCACCCGACTGCTGGAGGAGTTCGCCACCGAGGGCCCCACCGAGCAGGAGCTGGCGGCGGCAGCCGGCTACACCAACGGTGCACACCAGCTGGCTCTCGGATCGCAGAGCACCCGGGCGTCGTGCCTGTTGTCGTATCTGACCGCGGGGAACCCGCTGTCGGACATCGCCGACATCCCCGCGATGGTCGCCGAGCTGACGCCTTCCGACGTCCGCAAGACGGCCGTGCTGTACCACCCGGACCGGATGAGCGGTGTCATCTGCGGCGACACGACGCAACAACCCGGCGACGGAGTCTGACCGCACCGCCTGCCCCGTTGGCACCGCACCGCCGCACAGGACAGCGGCACCGCGCAGGACAGCACAGCAAAGCACCGACACCCTACGACGGGGAAGAGTCATGCCCACAACCAGCGTCATCTGTCCGATACAACCCAGCGAGCTGTCAACCGTCATCCCCTACGCCCGGCTGGCAGAGAACACCTCGGGCCAGCGCCTGTGGTGCGGCCAGTCCGTGTTGGTGGAGACCCATCATGTGTTCGCCGCGCTGTCCGGTATCGGATTCGACATCGGCTATGGCTCAGCGGTCACACTGACGCCGCTGCGTCATCCGATGACCGCCGCCATCTGCGCGCGCTCCACGGCGCTGCTGTCCGGCCGGACCTACATCGCCGGAATCGGACCGGGCCCGGCGGACTTCCAGCAGCAGGTTCTCGGTGCTCCCTACGCCAAGCCCGTGGCGACCACCCGCGACTACGTCACCATGATGCGCACTCTGCTGGACGGCGAAATCGTCGCCGAGCCCGGGGGACCGTGGCCGACCGAGGGCCTCAGCCTGCCGGTGATCCCGACCTCGGACGTCGAGATCGGACTGGGCGTTCTGCGCGCCCCCATGGCGCGGCTCGCCGGGAAGGTCGCCGACTGGGCCATGACCTGGCTGACCCCGCTCAGTTACCTCCGCGACCGCATCGCCCCGGTCATGGCCGACTCCGCCGCACAGGCAGGCCGGCCCGCCCCGCGCATCGCCGCCGTCGTCCACTGCGCCGTCGCCCGCCCGGGACGCGATCTGACGAGCGTCGCCTTGGCAGCGGCGCATCGGCACCTCACGCTGCCGCATTACACCGACATGCTCAACCAGGCGGGAGTTCCGGTCGACCCCGCCGACCCCCGCGCGGGTGCGTCACTCCTGGTAGAGCACGGGGTGCTGGCCAGCGGTACTCCCGAGGAGATCGCGGCCACTGTGAGCGACTACCACGCCGCCGGGGTGGAGGAGGTCGTCGTCAACGTCGCAGGCGTTCACATCACCGAAGGACCAGGCGCCGCGCTGCGGGATCTCTCGGCCATCCTCACCGCGGTCGACAAGTGAGGCAGACAGTGACCGAACCGCAGCTTCCCGCATCCGCCGAAGTGCCCTCCTTCCACGCCGAACGACTGCTGTACGTTGCCACCGGCGGGGTGCAGGCGATGTTCCTGCCCATGTGGCTGAGCTGGCTGCGCGCCAGCTACCCGGGCACCGAGGTGCGTTACGTGCTCACCGCCTCGGCGCGCCGCTTCGCCGGAACCACCGCGGTGGCAGCCGCCGGGGGCGCGGGGCTGCCCATGGTCGACGCCTGGCCGGACGAACCCGACCGCGCCCTGCACGTGGAACTGGCCTCCTGGCCGGACGCGGTCCTGGTCCACCCGGCCACCATGCACTTCGTCGCCCGCTTCTCCCTCGGTCTCGCCGACACCCCGGTACTCCTCGCGCTGCAGTGCACCCGCGCGCCGATCGCCGTCTGCCCCGCCCTGCCGCCGAACGGACACACCAACCCCGCCTACCAGCGGCACGTCACCGAGTTGTCGGAACGCGACAACCTGACCGTCATCCCCCCGGTGCCAGGGGTGAGCATGTCGAGCGGTGAATACGGGGTGGGCAGCGTAGCGCCGGTGCCACACGCCATCAGCGCGCTGGAGGACCTGCGTGCGTGGAAGGAGAGCGCACAGTGAGAGACCTCGAAGGACAGCGCACGGTGACCGAGTTCGGCACCGGTTCGTGGACCACCCGGGTGGTCACCTTGACCGACGGGAGCATCCGTTGGCAGCGGGCCCCCGGACGTGACAACCCCGGCCCTCCTGAGTCGGTGCCGCCCGGTTTCGGGGACCGGGCGCGGGCAGCCTCCGACCAGCACGTCCGGTTCGCCGTCCCGTTTGTTGCCGACGGAGCGGATTTCACCTGGGAGGCGCCCGGCCGGAACAGCGCTGCCGGGCTACTGCTGAGCGACGACGACCGCGCCGGGCAACTGCACGAGGTCTTCGGACATCTCGGACGCCAGTTGAGGGCCTTGCACAGTCAGCATGCGAGCGACGAACCGCCCGGTGACTACCCGCAGCCTCAGGGACATGTCCGGCTGACGAACTGGCTTGAGAGCGGCCGTGGTTCCCGCGCCGCCGCCGGATGGCGGGTCCAACTGCGCACCCAACTGGGTGCCGACAGATGGAAGAAGCTGTGTGAGTTCGCCCACCATATGCTGCACCCGCGGCCGACGGACGCCACCACGGTGGTGCACGGCTGGTTCGCGCTCGGCAGCATCGTGGTCGCCGACACGCCCGGCGCCGAGCCCGGCGCGGCTGTGCTGTCCGGTCCGGAAGCGGCGCTGTCGCGGCCGGAGACCGATGTGGCGAACCTGGTCGGCGAACTGCTGGAACTCTCCAAGGTGGCCGAACGGGCGTCCCTCGACCGGCCGGTTTTCAAAGCGCTGCGGGACCGATTCCTCGCGCACTACGGGCCGGGGTGGGACCGCGAGACGGTCGCGATCGGTGCGGTGGTGCGGATCGCCACACACTCCCACGACTTCGCCGCTTATGTCGGCTGGAACCCCGATCTGCACAACTACATTCCCATGCTGGCCGACCTGCTCGACAGCGACGGGGCCGCGGCGCTGCCGGCGGAGTGAGCGCCGCGGCCCCGGCCCCGGCCCCGCCGTGCTGGACGCCGGAATGCTCGTGGAGAGAGGCGGCCAAGCATCACCGAATATTGCTTTTAAGTCACATGAGCAGAGGTCAGCCACCTGGGACCGCAATGCAAGCCCATTCCATCGCTCGACGACGGCGCCCCGCCCGTGGTCCACTCATCGCAACCAGAAAGCTCCGGAAGGGAAAAATCATGGCAGAGGAGCTGATCGCCGGTTACGCGGCGTTCACCACCGCGGACGAGTACGGTGCCGCGTCGGCTGGTTCCCCGTTCGGCCTCATGCTGCCGACGACGAGCGTCCTGTGGGCGCATGTGTCGGTGTGCGCGTCCTTCAATTTCCACTGCTGATCTTGCCGGGGACCGACGTCTCGTCGACCATCGTGAAGCACCGCTGATCCGTCCTGCGCAGCCGGCGCGGCACACACAACCCCCCACGCCGCCGCTCCGGTGGCGACTCGATGCGGGACCGCTGTCCGCCATCCGTCGCCGACACACAGTGCGGCCCCCCGGGTCACCGGGGGGCCGCACTGCTGGCTTCCCGCAGAGGCGACACGCAACACCCCACGCGCGAGCTGTAGGAATCCCCGCCGCAGTCGGATCACCGGTCTCGCGCCCGAAGGAGCTGCGGTCCGTCCTCACCGTTCCTGAGCAGTGAGCGGGAGTGAGTCCGCGCACTGGCACGCCCCGAACGGTT
>CBFHCJ010000018.1:0-26129 GCA_965654005.1 uncultured Streptomyces sp.
GTCACCGGTGATCGTCACCGCTCTCATCACCGACCTGGCATTCGCCACTCCGAGGGAGATCGCCTTCAGCCGCCTTCTGCCCGCGGCACCCGCCCTCGCCGCCGCGATGTGGCCGGTGCTTCCGACGGTCCTGCTGGGGGCGTTCTGCCTCCTGGTCATGATCGGGCTCAGCTTCGTCTACTCCGATCTGGGGACGCCGTACACGGCTGCCGCGATCGTCGCGGTCACCCTTGCGGCCGCATACGCGAGCCATCTCCGGCTCCAGCGGGAGGAGATGCTCTTCCAGGTCCGGCTCGTCGCCGACGCCGCCCAGAAGGTGCTGCTGCGCCCACTGCCGCGCCGGATCCAGGACGTCGAAATCGAGTCGCTGTACCTGGCGGCCCAAGAGCAGGCCCGGATCGGCGGCGACTTCTACGAGGCGGCCGACACACCGTACGGGGTCCGGCTGCTCATCGGTGACGTGCGCGGAAAGGGGCTGTCCGCCGTGGGGGCGGCCTCGGCGGTGATCAACTGCTTCAGGGAGAACGCGTACGACCAGCCCGACCTGAGGGGCATCATTTACCGCCTGGAGACCAGCATGGCCCGCTACAGCGTCGCGATGCCCGCACACGACCAGCGGGAGCACTTCGCCACCGCTCTGATCGCCGAGATCCCGTACGACAGCGGGCACGTGAGGATTCTCAACTGCGGGCACCCACCACCGCTGCTTGTGCAGCGCGGGGAGATCCGCGTCCTCGAGCCCACCATCCCCTCGCCGCCCCTCAATCTCGCGACGCTCCTGGGAGACCACTACTACGTCGAGACCGTCGCCTTCGCCTCGGGCGACCAGATTCTGCTGTACACCGACGGCGTGTCGGAGACCCGGGACCACACCGGCGCGTTCTTCCCGCTTCCGGACTGGATGCGGCAGCACGGCCCCGCTTCGCCCCGCGAGCTGCTTGACCGGCTTCACGGGGACCTGCTCCGTTACAGCGGCGGAAGGCTCGACGACGACATCGCGGCCCTCGCCGTGCGCCGCCGGCACTCCCGGGGGCAGGGGCACTCCGCGTAGCGGTCAGCTCTTCTCGTAAGGGGTCGGAACACTCCGTGCAAAGGGCCGGGACACTCCGTACAAGGGGTCGGCGGCCGTTCAGGCCGGCACCTCCTGCCGCCCCATGGTGCTCGCCCGCTTGACGAGCCGGTGCGGGGCCCGGATCTCCATGCCGGGGACGGGTGTTGAGTCGCCGATCCGCTTGAGCAGCCGTTCCACCGCCGTCTCGGCGATCATCTTCTTGTCCGGGGAGATCGTCGTGACGGGCGGATTCGAGTACCGGCCGTCCTCGATGTCGTCGTAGCCGATGACGGCGACGTCCTCGGGGACCCGCAACCCGCGCGCCGCCAGTGCGTGCAAGGCTCCCAGGGCCACCAGATCGCTGTAGCAGAAGACCGCGTCCGGCGGTTCTTCGAGGTCCAGCAGGTGCGCCATCGCGGTCGCGCCGTCCGAACGGTTGAAGCGCGGGGTGGAGATGACGAGCTCTTCTCGGACGGGCATGCCCGCGCGCTCGTGGGCCAGTCGGAATCCGCGGGTGCGCAGTTGGGCCGCCTCGCCGGTGCGGTAGGGCTGGTCGCCGATCGCGGCGACTCGGCACCGGCCGAGTTCCAGCAGGTGCTCGGTGGCCTCCCGGGAGGCGGTGACGTCGTCGATGCCGATGTGGTCGAAGCTGCCGTCGCTGACCCGCTCGCCCAGCACGACGAGCGGGAGGCTCGCGTCGCGGAGGGACAGGTCGGACTGGGCCAGGCCCAGCGGGCTGAAGATGACGCCGTCGAACAGCAGCTGCTGGGAGCCGCGAGTGAGGAACATCTTCTCGTGTTCCGCGTCGCCGTCGGTCTGGTCGATCAGGACGTTGTATCCCCGCACCCGGGCCGCGCGGATGACCCCCTGCAGCAACTCGGCGAAGTAGGGCGTGTCCAGGTACGGAACGACCACCGCGATCTGGCCCGAGCGCCCCGAAGCGAGGTTGCGGGCCAGCACGTTGGGCCGGTAGCCGAGCTCGTCCACGGCCTGCTGCACGCGCGCGCGGGTGGCCTCGGAGACCGGTGCGTAGCCGTTGACCACGTTGGACACCGTGCGGCTTGAGACGCCGGCCAGCGCCGCGACGTCGCGGAGTGTGACGCCCTTTGCCATAGGTCACCTTCATCCCGGATGTCGGGGCCAGGCGCTGAACGGAGTCCGGCGCTGAAAGTTCCACCCAAACTCTTGCAGCGTGGCAATCTCTCGGTTAACACTTTTGCAGCGCTGCAGAGCGTAGCAGAAGCGCCGAAGTGGATGGTCGGGCATCGCTTCTTCTCGTGATGAGGCGCAAGGGCCGTGGTGTCGCCGTGCCGCGGACCGGATTCTCGAGAGCAATCGCGGGGACGACCAGTAGGAGCCGCAGTGACACCAGTGACCGCTTCCGGGTCGGCAGCCGCCCCCGCCTGGGCAGGGCATCACTCTTTAGATCGTCCTAGATCGTCCTGACCTGACAACACCCGCTTTCTTGACGTTCGAGATGTCGAACAGCGTTCGAGTACGGGACGGCGGCTGCCGCGAGGACTTCCTCGTACCCGCTCCTCGTACCCGCTCCTCGTACCCGCTCCTCGTACCCGCTCCTCGTACCCGCTCCTCGCACCCGCTTCCCGCACCTCCCTCTTCCTGCCCCTCGGGCACCTCACCCAGGAGAATGCTCATGTCGTCCACCAGACAGCCCCGTTCCCTCCGGCGGACCGCCGTCGCGGCGACCTCCGCCGCTCTCGCCGGCGTGCTGCTTGCGGCCTGCGGTTCCGGCGGCGGCAGCGGCAGCGGCAGCTCCGCGTCCGGCGGCCCGGTGCACATCAAGGTGTGGGCCTGGTACCCGCAGTTCAAGCAGGTCGTGGCGGAGTTCAACAAGACCCACAAGGACGTCCAGGTCGACTGGGTGCAGGCAGGTGTGGGCCAGGACGAGTACACCAAGCTGAAGACGGCGCTGAAGGCGGGCCAGGGCGCTCCGGACGTCGTCATGCTGGAGTTCCAGGAGCTGCCGACCATCCAGCTCACCAAGGGCCTGCTCGACATGGGCAAGTACGGAGCGGGGGCCGACAAGGACAAGTACGTCTCCTGGGCCTGGAACCAGGCCTCCGACGGCGACCATGTCTACGCCATCCCGGTTGACGGCGGCCCGATGGCGATGATGTACCGGGTCGACCTCTTCAAGAAGTACAAGCTGAAGGTGCCCACCACCTGGGCGGAGTTCAAGGAGGAGGCGGCCAAGCTGCGCGCGGCCGACCCCAACGCGTACCTGACCGACTTCGGCAGCGACGAGACGGCCGCCGGCTGGCGCCAGGGCCTGATGTGGCAGGCCGGTTCCCGCCCCTACACCTACTCGGCGAGCAAGCTGCCGAACATCGGGGTCAACCTCAACGACGCCGGGGCCAAGAAGGTGTACGACTACTGGGGCGACCTCGTCAAGAACAAGTTGGTCGACACCACGTCGTACGCCACCACCGACTTCTACAACGGTCTCAGCAGCGGCAAGTACGCCACGTACATCGCGGCCGGCTGGGGGCCGGGCTACCTCTCCAGCGTCGCCAACAAGACCGCGGGCAAGTGGCGCGTCGCCCCGCTGCCGCAGTGGACGGCCGGTGGCAACGCCCAGGGCGACTGGGGTGGTTCGAGCTTCTCGGTGACCACACAGACCAAGCACCCCAAGGAGGCCACCGAGGTCGCCCGGGAGCTCTTCGGCACCTCCGAGGCCGCCTGGAAGATCGGCATCGACCAGGCCTATCTCTTCCCGCTGGCCAACCCGATCCTCAACGGGTCGTACTTCCAGGACAAGAAGTACGACTTCTTCGGCGGCCAGCAGATCAACAAGGTGTTCGTGCCCGCCGCGAACGGCATCGGGACCTTCGACTGGAGCCCGTTCCAGGACTTCGCCTACAACACCGACACCAGCGAGGTGGGCAAGGCCGTCCAGGGCCAGTCCGCCTGGTCGTCCGTGTCCGACAACGTCCAGCAGCAGGTGACCTCCTACGCGGCCAAGCAGGGCTTCAAGGTCAACAAGTAACCGACCCGAGTCCCGATTCCCACCGCCCCCGCCCCCGCCGACGCCCGCGCGGACGCGCCGCCGTCGGCGGGGGCGCAGGACAGACGCGCAAGGAGATCTGATGAGCCTGCTCCGACAGCAGGGATCCACGGCGGCCGTGCCCCTGCGCCCACCCGTCACGAAAGACGGTGGCACCCACGCCGCCGTCGGCCGCACGGCGGGACGGCACACCGGAGGGCTGTCCGCCCGTACCCGCCACAAGGGCATGGGCCTGCTGCTGGTCACCCCGTTCACCCTGCTTTTCCTGGCCTTCCTGGTGGCACCGCTGGTGTACGCCTTCTGGCTGAGTCTCAGGACCTCCACGCTGGTCGGCGGTGACCATTTCAGCTGGTTCGCCAACTACAAGCAGACCTTCACCGACCCGCACTTCCTGTCAGGGGTGCGCCGCGTGGCGGTCTTCGGCCTGGTGCAGATCCCGGTCATGCTCGGGCTGGCGTTGCTCGGGGCGCTGATCATCGACGAGGTCACCAGCAGGCTCGCCAAGGTCTTCCGCATGACCCTGTTCATGCCGTACGCCGTCCCCGCCGTGATCGGCGCGCTGATGTGGGGCTTCCTGTACAGCCCGACCTTCGGCCCGGTGAACTCCCTGAGCGGCGCGCTCGGGTTGGGGAAGGTCGACCTGCTGTCGCACGGTCTGATGCTGACCTCGCTCGGCAACATCGTGACCTGGCAGTGGACCGGCTACAACATGATCGTCCTGTACGCGGCGCTGCAGGGCCTGCCCCGCGATGTCTACGAGGCGGCGAAGCTCGACGGCGCCGGCCGGCTCCAGACGGCCCTGCGCATCAAGATCCCGATGATCTCCTCGGCGCTGGTGCTCACGCTGATGTTCACCATCATCGGCACCCTGCAGTTCTTCACCGAGCCGCGGGTCCTGGAGAGGACCGCCTCCTCGGTGATCACGCCGGACTACACGCCGAACCTGTACGCGTACAACCTGGCGTTCCAGTACTCCGAGTTCAACTACTCCGCCGCCATCTCCTTCTCCCTCGGAGCGGTTGTCTTCATCGGCTCCTACCTCTTCCTGTTCACCACGCGCCGAAGGAGCGGACTGAAGTGACGACCGCAACCGCCCCCGCCGTCGCCGCCCCGGCCAACCCCCGCCGCCCGTCCGCCGCCCGGGGAGGCGTCACCGTCAACGCGGTGATGGTGGCGATGATCCTGTACTTCCTGCTGCCGTTCTGGTGGCTGGTCGTCGCCGCCACCAAGAACAACGACGCGCTGTTCTCCACCGCCGCCCTGTGGTTCCACTCGCCGGGCTCCTTCTTCACCAACCTCCAGCAGCTGTTCACCTACAACGACGGCGAGTACCTGCGCTGGATGGGCAACACCGCCGTCTACGCGGGCGTCAGCGGGGTGGGCGCCACCGCCGTGGCGACCTTCGCG
This sequence comes from uncultured Streptomyces sp., assembly GCA_965654005.1. GTDB lineage: Bacteria > Actinomycetota > Actinomycetes > Streptomycetales > Streptomycetaceae > Streptomyces. The sequence goes on from CBFHCJ010000018.1 coordinate 5,484, forward strand.
GGTTACGCCTTCGCCAAATACCGCTTCCCCGGGCGGAACCTGCTGTTCTCCAGCCTGCTCGGCGCGATCATGGTGCCGGCGACCGCTCTGGCCATCCCCACCTATCTGCTGCTCAGCAAGGTGGCGCTGACCAACACCATGTGGGCGGTCATCCTGCCCTCGTTGCTCAACCCGGTCGGCGTCTACCTGGTGCGGGTGTACGTACAGGAGTCCCTGCCGGACGAACTGCTGGAGGCGGCCCGTGTCGACGGGGCCGGCGAGTGGCGCGTGCTGCTCTCCGTGGCGCTGCCCACTCTGAGGCCCGCGCTCGTCACCGTGCTTCTGTTCTCCATGGTCGGCACCTGGAACAACTTCTTCCTGCCGCTGGTGATGCTCAACAACGACAAGCTGTTCCCGCTCACCGTCGGCCTGCAGTCCTGGTACGAGGGCGCGATGATCCAGAGCGGCGCCAACGCGCTGTTCACCCTCGTCATCGCGGGATCCCTGGTGGCGATCCTGCCGCTGATCGTCGCCTTCCTCCTCCTCCAGCGGTACTGGCGCGGCGGTCTGACCGTCGGAAGCCTCAAGTGATCCAGCGGGTCCGCCCGTTCTCTGTCTTCGCGCACCTCCCGGAGCGACCTTCATGCTGCATGCTTCCCTGACCGTCGACCCCGCCTTCCGCGTCGCCGACGTGAACCCCCGTACCTTCGGCTCGTTCGTCGAGCACATGGGCCGCTGTGTGTACACCGGCATCCACGAGCCCGGCCATCCGCAGGCCGACGAGGACGGCCTGCGCCGCGATGTCCTCGCCCTGGTCCGCGAGCTCGGTGTGAGGACTGTGCGTTACCCCGGCGGCAACTTCGTCTCCGGCTTCCGCTGGGAGGACAGCGTCGGCCCGGTGGCCGAGCGTCCCACCCGGTTGGACCTCGCCTGGCACAGCACCGAGACCAACGCCTTTGGACTGCACGAGTTCCACCGCTGGGCCCAGAAGGCCGGCGTCGAACCCATGATGGCCGTCAACCTCGGCACCCGTGGTGTCCAGGAGGCCCTCGACCTGCTGGAGTACTGCAACCACCCCGGGGGGACGAACCTGTCCGACCGGCGTGTGGCCAACGGTGCCAAGGAGCCCTTCGACATCCGGATGTGGTGTCTCGGCAACGAGATGGACGGCCCCTGGCAGACCGGCCACAAGACCGCCGCGGAGTACGGCCGTCTGGCCGCCGAGACCGCCCGCGCCATGCGCATGATCGACCCCAAGCTGGAACTCGTGGCCTGCGGCAGCTCCAGCTCCTCCATGCCGACCTTCGCCTCCTGGGAGGCGACCGTCCTGGAACACGCCTACGACCAGGTCGACTACATCTCCTGCCACGCCTACTACGAGGAACACGACGGCGACCTCGGCAGCTTCCTCGCCTCGCCGGTCGACATGGACCAGTTCGTCGAGTCGGTCGTCGCCACCGCCGACCACATACGGGCCAAGCTGCGCAGGAAGAAGCGGATCAACCTCTCCTTCGACGAGTGGAACGTCTGGTACCTGTCCCGCTTCGAGGCGCAGGACAAGCCCGGCGACTGGGCCGTCGCGCCGCGGGTCATCGAGGACGAGTACAACGTCGCCGACGCCGTCGTGGTCGGCGGACTGCTGATCAGCCTGCTGCGCAACAGCGACCGCGTCACCGCGGCCTGCCTCGCCCAGCTCGTCAACGTCATCGCCCCCATCCGCAGCGAACCGGGCGGTCCCAGCTGGCGGCAGACCACCTTCCACCCCTTCGCCCAGGCCGCCCGCCACGCCCGCGGCACCGTACTGCGCGTGGAGGCGGTCGCGCCCACCTACGAGACGGCCCGGTTCGGTGAGGTGCCCGTCGTCGACGCCGTCGCCACGCACCTGTCCGAGGCAGAGGGGGCCGACGAACTCACTGTCCTCGCGGTCAACCGGCACCTCACCGAGAGCCTCGAACTCAGCCTGGACCTGCGGGCCTTCCCCGGCTACACGCCGGTGGAGCACTCGGTCCTCAGCGACCCGGACGTTCGCGCCACCAACACCGTGCACCACCCCGACCGGGTCCGCCCACGCGGCGTGGACACCGGTTGCGTCACCGACGGCCGACTCACCGTGAGTCTGCCGGCCGTCTCCTGGAACGTCATCCGGTTGCGCCCCACCACCGGCTGACAACGCCTCACCGGGCACCGCACCGGGTGGTCGCGGTCCACGGAAGGAAGGGCTCACCGAACTCGCCACCCTCGACGGCGTGTGACGCTCGTCGGCGGCGGCTCCGGCCTGGCGGCCGAGGGGGACGAACACCGGGGCCGTGTGCCTGGCGCTCGACCGGCTGTTCGCCGTCACCACACCGGACTGTTCGGCTCGGACCTCCGGCGCCCGCCGCGCCGGAGCCGCACCCGGGAGAGCCGGCCACCCCGGACTCGCTACGGAGTGCGAGCCCTCGGTGAACCCGGGGGAATTCTTGGTGTTCGGTCCCCGTCGTGGGTGGGTTCGGGTACCGTTCCGCTGCCTAGCATGAGGTGGTCGCGCCCCGGCAAGGGCTCGTACGCTTTCACCTGTCTGCCCGACGACGCCGGCGCGGTCACCGGGCCCACCGTCCGCATCACCAAGGGGGAGGCCGGGCCCGCGGCGGCACCGGTCACCGAGCACGCCCTGATCCCGCTCGCGATCGACTACCAGAAGTGGGTCGCCGGCGGTCTGGACGACGTCGTACGGCTCATCGGGCGGCTGAGGGACGCGATCGACGACGGAGATCTCGCAGGGGCCCGCGCGGCCTGGCTCCCGGCGCACCTGGAGTACGAGCGCCTCGGCGCGGCGTACGACGCCTTCGGTGACGCGGACCGGCGGATCAACGGAAGGGACGCGGGTTTGCGCGGCGGAGTCCACGACCCGTCCTTCACCGGCTTCCACCGGATCGAGTACGGACTGTGGCACGGTCAGTCCGCGAACACCCTGCGTGCCCCGGCGGGTGCCCTCGTCAAGGCGGTCCGCACCCTGCGCGCCGGCTGGGCCGAGGCCCGTATGGACCCGGCGACTACGACCTGACCGACTTCGACGCGGCCCTCAAGGCGGGCAAGCTGCCGGCCGTCAGCTTCCTCAAGGCAGCCGCGTACCAGGACGGCCACGCCGGCTACTCCGACCCGATCGACGAGCAGGACTTCCTCGTCAGCGAGATCAACGCCATCCAGCAGTCGCCGCAGTGGAAGTCCACGGCCGTCGTCATCGCCTACGACGACTCCGACGGCTGGTACGACCACGCGTACACGGGGCCGCGCAACGGCTCGAAGGACACCTCGCTCGGCTCCAACGGCAAGGCCACCGACAGCCCGGCCTGCCAGGCGGGCCCGGCGGCCTTGGGCGGCTACCAGGACCGCTGCGGCCCCGGCACCCGTCAGCCGCTGCTCGTGGTCTCCCCGTACAGCAAGGTCAACAAGGTCGACCACACGCCGACCGACCAGTCCTCGATCATCCGCTTCATCGAGGACAACTGGCGCACCGGCCGGATCGGCGACCACTCCTTCGACGCGACGGCGGGCTCCCTCGCCGGCATGTTCGACTTCCGGCACCCCAACAACAAGCAGGTGCTGCTGAACGCGGACGGCTCGGTGAAGTTGGTCGGCCCGATCCACTCCGTCAAGGCGGTCGCCACGAGCATCACACCTGGTCCGGCGATGCAGAACACGGCGGCGAGCACGGACGCCTCCTCGTTCCCCGCCGTGCCGGTGGGCATCGCGGCGGGCGCGCTCGTGGCCGCGGGCGTCACGGGCACGTACGTCACGCTGCGCCGCAAGGAGCGCGGTAACGCCTGACGCGGTGCGTGAGAGACGGGCGGTGGCTTCGGCGATCCCGGGGCCACCGCCCGCGTATCGACCGCGGCATCCCGACACCGTGGGCGCACGCTCGCGGCACACCCCGCCGTGGATGGCGCGCTCGCCGGAAGAGCGTTGCGTCGGCCCCGTCTTGACGCTCCGGACGAGGCCACCTAGCCTCCGCTGAACACGTCTGGACAGGTAGGGCGGCGATGGCAGATTCTCTGGATTCCCCCGACAACAGATCCACGGGCCCCCAGCTCCAGGTGGAGGCGCACGGGCTCGACGTGATCGGCGACGCCGCGCGCAAGGGCACCCCGCGGACGCTGTTCTGGCCCTGGTTCGGGGCGAACGTGTCCGTGCTCGGCCTGAGTTACGGCTCCTTCGCGCTGGGTTTCGGGATCTCCTTCTGGCAGGCGCTCGTCTCCGGAGTGCTCGGGATCGTCTTCTCCTTCCTGCTCTGCGGCTTCATCGCGGTCGCGGGAAAGCGCGGCTCCGCGCCCACCATGGTGCTCAGCCGCGCCGCGTACGGCGTGCGCGGCAACGGGCTGCCGTCGGTGATCTCCTGGATACTCACCGTCGGCTGGGAGACCGTCCTCACCGCGCTCGCCACCATGGCCACCGCGACCGTCTTCGGCCGGCTCGGCTGGGACGGAGGCACCGGGACCAAAGTCGTCGCCCTCGTCCTGGTCGGCGCGCTCACCGTCGTCGGCGGTGTCATGGGCTTCGACCTGATCATGCGCCTGCAGACCGTGATCACCGTGGTCACGGGCGCGCTCACCGTCGTCTATGTCGTACTCGTCGCCGACCACATCCACTGGCCCACGGTCAGTGCCGTTCCGGCGGGCTCCGCCCAGGAGTTCATCGGCGCGCTGGTCTTCATGACGACCGGCTTCGGCCTCGGCTGGGTCAACGCCGCGGCGGACTACTCCCGTTATCTGCCACGCACCTCGTCGGGCCGGGGAGTGATCGGCTGGACCACGCTCGGCGCGTCGGTGGCACCCCTGCTCCTGCTGGTCTTCGGGCTGCTGCTGGCGGGCTCCTCCGGCACCCTCAGCAAGGCCGTCGCCGCCGACCCGATCGGCGCGCTGACGACGATCCTGCCCACCTGGTTCCTGGTCCCGTTCGCCGTGGTCGCGGTCCTCGGCCTGGTCGGCGGTGCCGTCCTTGACATCTACTCCTCCGGGCTCGCCCTGCTGTCAGCGGGCCTGCGCATACCCCGCTCCGCCGCCGCGCTGGTCGACGGTGTTCTGATGATCGCGGGCTCGGTCTACATCGTCTTCTTCGCCGACGACTTTCTCGGCCAGTTCATGGGCTTCCTCACCACGCTCGGCGTCCCCATCGCCGCCTGGTGCGGCGTCATGCTCGCCGATCTCGCCCTGCGCCGCCGCGACTACGACGAGGGCGATCTCTATCGCCCGCAGGGCCGCTACGGCGACGTCCCGCCCACTCCGCTGCTCCTCACCCTCGCCGCCACGGTCATCGGCTGGGGCCTGGTCACGAACACCGCCGCGAGCTGGCTGGACTGGCAGGGCTACCTCCTCGGCCCGTTCGGCCTCGGCGGCACCTCGGGCGCCTGGGCGAACGCCAACCTCGGCGTGTTGACCGCTCTCGCCGTGGGCTTCCTGGGCACCCTGGCGCTGGGCCGGGCACGCGTGCGGAAGCAGGAACAGCGGACCCCGAGCCCGGCGGTGACCGAGGGGACGCCGATCGCATGACCACCCGCGACCTGCTCGCCGTCATCGACATGCAACGCGTCTTCGCCGCGCCCGAAAGCCCCTGGGCCGCTCCTCGCTACACGGAGGCGGCGGAAGGCGTACGACGACTGCTGCCGGCCTTCGGGGACCGCGTCACCTTCACCCGCTTCCTCGCACCGGAGGAACCCGTCGGCGCCTGGCGGGCGTACTACGAACAGTGGCCCTTCGCGTCGCAGCCGCCGGACGCCCCGCTGTGGCGACTGACCGACGACTTCGAAGTCCGGGCACGGCACGTGCTGGACAGCACCACGTTCGGCAAATGGACACCGGAGCTGGCCGAGCGCGTCGGATCCGAGGGCCGCCTGGTGCTGGCCGGCGTCAGTACCGACTGCTGTGTGCTCTCCACGGCCCTCGCCGCCGCCGACGCCGGAGCCGAGGTCCTGGTGGTCGCCGACGCATGTGCGGGCGCCGACGACGAGGCACACGACCGGGCGCTGCGTGTGATGGACCTGTACCGACCGCTGATCCGGGTGGTGACCACGGCCGAGCTGCTCGGGGAGCCCCGGGCATGAGCGGCATCCCCCTCAAGCACCAGCACCACCCGCACCGGCAAGGGCTCCTACGCCGCCCTCGACGGCCGCGCCCTCGACGACCGGCTCGGCTGCGCCCGCGCCCTGGCCACCGGGGGCATCGACACCCGGGTGCGGACGCTCGCCGCACGGGAGGAGCGCGACGAGGACCTGGCCGGCCGGTCGGCGCTCCTTCGTCGACCATGTCGTCGGTCTGCTGGATCCGGATCATTTCCAGCTCGGCCTCGAGTTCGGCTGAACCTTGATCTTGACGGCACCGCCACGCATGTCCCGGCCCCGAGCGGGTACGCGACGGGGGCCCGCCCGGAGCCGACAGGTTCTCGGGCGCGCCCGTCCGCACTACCTGGGGATATGCCATGGACACACCCGAGAACATCCACCACCCGACACCGGCCGAGGCACTCACCACCCTCGCGGTGGACGCCACGGACACGGATGCGCTGGACGCGCTGGCCGGGAGCGACGTGCTCGTGCCCGTGCCGGACGACGCCAGTGAGGAGGACGCCACCGACCCCAAGGCGGTGGCACTCCCCGTCCTGGAGCAGCCGGACGGGGAGCAGACGGTCCCCGTGTTCACCTCGGAGACGGAAATGGCCGACCTGCTGCCGTTCGTCTCCCGCTACCGGCTGGTGCCGCTCGGCGCGCTCGCCTCCCAGTGGCCCACCGGCGACCTCACGCTCACCATCGACGCGGCCTCGCCGCACGGTCTGACGCTCAACTCGGAGGGCGTCCGCACACTGCTGGCCCGGCCGCAGGGATGACGCGGGAAAGGAGGCGGGCCGGCCGCCTCAGAGGTGCTTCCCTGCGACAGGGGCGGACGCCCTCGCCCGCCCTTGCGTGAATCCGGCGACGGCCGGGGCCGCCCTCGACGCCTGCGGGACCCGCCGGACAGGTCGGCGCACGGTCGGAATGACCGCGTGAAACGGGGAACATCCCACCGGAGGACCCGGACAAGGAGGGGGCTGGTCGTGAAAGTCGTCCTGCTGGGTACGGCCGCCGGTGGTGGCTTCCCGCAGTGGAACTGCGCGTGCGCGCTGTGCACGGCCGCCCGCGACGGGAGGCTGCCCTCCCGCACCCAGGACTGCGTCGCAGTCTCCGGGAACTCCCGCCACTGGTGGCTGCTCAACGCCTCGCCGGACATCGGTGCGCAGCTGACGGCCACCGCGGCGCTCCGGCCCGGCCCGGGCCCCCGGGACACTCCGCTCAGAGGCGTGCTGTTGACGGACGCGGAGGCCGACCATGTCACGGGTCTGACGGTGCTGCGCGGCGGCGCCGGGCTGAGGATGTACGCCGCTCCGCCGGTCCTGGCCGCACTGGCCCCGCTGCGGGCGGCGCTCGACCGCTATGCCGTCTGGGAGTGGGCGGACGCCCTGGCCGAGGACGATTTCGTGCTCGCGGGCGGACTGGTCGCCACGGCACACCCCGTGGGCGCCAAGGCCCCCAGGTACATGGCCGGTGCCGCAGCGGACGACCGATGGGTGATCGCGTACCGCATCGAGGACCTGGCCACCGGCGGAGCCCTCGTGTACGCGCCCTGCGTGGGCGCCTGGTCACCCGTCCTCGACGAGCTGCTGCACAGGGCGGACTGCGCACTGCTGGACGGCACGTTCTACGCCGCCGACGAGATGGGCACGGCGGTACGGGGCGGGGCCGGACAGGCGGCCATGGGGCACGTGCCCGTGGCGGGCGCGCACGGCAGCCTGGCCGCCCTCGCCCGCCATCCGGGCCCGCGCCGGATCTACACCCACCTCAACAACACGAACCCGCTGCTCGACCCGGACTCCACAGCCCGACGCCGGGTCACCGAAGCAGGGGCCGAAGTCCTCGCGGACGGAACCGAGTTGGTGGTCCAGGCCCTGTTCTCGAACTCCCGCCTGCCCGGCGACAGGATCTAGGCGTCGGGCGGCGTCCGGGTCTGGCCGCTCAACATGCGGGCGAGGGCGTCGCGTTGCAGTGGCAGCACCTCCGTGTGCAGCTCGCGGCCCTTCTCGGTGAGGGCGACCCACACCCCGCGCCGGTCCTCCTGGCACACCGAGCGCTGCACCAGGCCGTCCTTGTCCAGCCGCCCGATCAGCCGGGACAGGGCGCTCTGGCTCAGATGGACACGTCCGGCGATGTTCTGCACCCGGCACTGATCGGCGTCCGCGGACGCCTCGGCGGCCAGGATGTCGAGCACCTCGAAGTCACTGGCGCCGAGCCCGTACGGGTGCAGCACACGGTCGATCTCGCACATCGTGCGGGCGTGCACCGACAGGATGTCCCGCCACTGTTCCTCGAGCCCGGTACCGGCCGATTTCGCTGCCATACCCGCACGGTAACAGAGAGCGGCTTGTTCAATGACCGTGCAACTACTGCGCCTGCAAGCACCGGTCGTCGGGGGAGGACCGCCCGGCGGCGCCGCCTCTAGGCGGACGCGTCCTGGATGATCCCTACGAGGTTCCCGTCCGCGTCCTTCACCGACGCGATCAGCCTGCCGCCGCCGACGTCCTGCACGTCCTGAAGCAACTCGGCCCCGGCGTCCAGCAGGGCCGCGAGCCGCGCCCTGATGTCGGTCACGTGCCAGTAGGGCACCGGACCGGTCATCCCCTTGGCGTGCCCGTTCGGGTCGAGCCCCACGTCCTGCCCCGCGTCCTTGAACCCGACGTAGTACGGCTCGTCGGCGTACGGCTCCACCTCCAGCAGGGCGCTGAACAGGGCCTTCGTCCGGGCGAGGTCCTTGACGGGGTAGATGATCGTCTTGAGCCCTGCGGTCATGGCGTACTCCTTCGCATTGCGCGGGCCGACGGGTTTCGTCGGTGGTTTCACGCTAGGGCGGGGGACCGGGCGACGGCTTCTCCAGAACTGACCGGTTGGGCACTGCACTGGCGACGGGGCCTTTCGGCCCTGGCATTTCGGCCCGTTCGGAAATCGGCCCGGCACCACAAGGCACACCACAGTGGACCGAGAGGGCGGTACGGAGGGGACGAGATGCCGAAGGCACCGGCTGCCCCCCAGTGCGCGCTTGCTCCGGTCGGCGTTACCCTGTTTCCCGGCCGCGATCAGCTCTCGCGGCGCGGTGGTGGGGCCCGCCGTACCCGAACCGCGGCAGCGACGCCGCCAACGGTCCCTACTTGCGATCGAGCGTGCCCGTCCGGCAGGGCCGGGGCCCCGGCGAGTAGGAGAAGTACGTCCATGAGTGTCCCGCGCCCCAAGAGCGTCGACGAGACCGGTGCCGCGGTACCCGAACCCGCCCGGCGGCCGTCGCCCTGGCACGGTCAGGGCCCCGTAGTGGCGGTCGTCGCGCTCGGTGGCGCCATCGGCGCCATCGCCCGCTACACGGCCTCGCTGCTGTGGCCCGCGCCCACCGGCGGATTCCCCTGGAACACCTTCTGGGTCAACCTGGCCGGCTGCGCCGTGATCGGTGTCTTCATGGTGGTGATCACCGAGGTGTGGGCGGCCCACCGGCTGGTGCGGCCCTTCTTCGGCACCGGTGTGCTCGGCGGCTTCACCACCTTCTCGACGTACGCCGTCGACATCCAGAAACTGGTCGACGCGGGCCACCCACGCACCGCGCTCGCCTACCTCTTCGCGACCCTGCTCGGCGCCCTCGCCGCGGTGTGGCTCGCGATGACGGTCGCCCGTCGCGCCCTGGTGTGGCGGCAACGATGAACGAAACCACCCATCGGCCCCCCGCGGAGGCGGCGATGACACGACTGACCGGCAGGGCCCTGCGGCTGACCGTCTTCATCGGCGAGCACGACCGCTGGCACCACAAGCCTCTTTACGCCGAGATCGTCCACCGCGCGCACGCCGCCGGCCTCGCCGGTGCGAGCGTCTTCCGTGGTATCGAGGGCTTCGGCGCCTCCTCGCTCATCCACACCTCGCGGCTGCTGTCGCTGAGCGAGGATCTGCCGGTCGCCATCGTCATCGTCGACACGGAGGAGCGCGTCCGCGGCTTCCTGCCGCAGCTCGACGGACTCGTCGCCGAGGGCCTCGTGACAATCGACGACTGCGAGGTCATCCGGTACGTCGGGCGCAGGGACGCATCGGGCGGGGCGAGCCGGGAGGGTGAGAAGTCATTGTGAATTGGCTGTTGGTGATCGTCGGTGCCATGGTCGGAGCACCCCTGCGCTATCTCACCGACCGTGCGGTGCAGCTCAGGCACGACACCGTCTTCCCCTGGGGCACCCTGGTCGTGAACGTCACCGGGTGTCTGGTGCTCGGCCTGCTGACCGGCGCGGCCTCGGCCGGCCATGCCTCCGCCCACCTGCAACTCCTGATCGGCACCGGTCTGTGCGGGGCGCTGACCACGTACTCGACGTTCTCGTACGAGACCCTGCGGCTGACCGAGACCGGGGCCGGGTTCTACGCTGCCGCCAACGTCGTCGCGAGCGTGACGGCGGGCCTCGGCGCGGCTTTCGCCGGGGTTTCGATCGCCCGGGCCCTGTGGCCCTAGTCGGCGGCCCTCACCCGCGCGTAGTAGAACCGTCTCACTGCACTACCGTCTACAACACTGTCGACCATCAACTCCTCAGAACTGGATCCCATGAGCGCCATCTCCGTCGGTCAGGCCGTCGTCCTCGGAGTCGTCGAGGGGGTGACCGAATTCCTCCCCGTGTCCTCCACCGGCCACCTCAAGATCACCGAGGGACTCATGGGGATCCCCGTCGACGACAAGTCCGTCGTCGCGTTCTCGGCGGTCATCCAGGTAGGCGCCATCGCCGCCGTGCTCGTGTACTTCTTCAAGGACATCGTGCGGATCGTGTCCGCCTGGGGTCGCGGTCTGACCAACCGCGAGGAGCGGGTGCACCACGACTACAAGTTCGCATGGTGGGTGATCTACGCGACCATCCCGATCGTCCTGGTCGGCCTGGCCGCCAAGAAGCTCATCGACGGCCCGCTCGGTTCGCTCTGGGTGGTCGCGGGCTCGCTGATCGTCGGCAGTGGTGTGATGTGGGCCGCCGACCAGATGGGCCGACACAAGCGAGGTGAGGACGACACCTCCTTCAAGGACGCGATGCTGGTCGGCTGCTCACAGATCCTCGCCCTGCTGTTCCCCGGCTTCTCCCGCTCCGGCGCCACCATGTCCACCGCGCTCATCCTCGACCTGGACCGCGTCGCCGCCACCCGCCTCTCCTTCTTCCTCGGTATCCCGGCCCTGACCGGCGCCGGTATCTACGAGTTGAAGGACGCCCTGGGTGCGGGCGTGGGCGCCGCGCCGCTGGCCGTCGGCACGATCGTGTCCTTCGTGGTCGCGTACGCCTCGATCGCCTGGCTGCTGAAGTTCGTGGCCAAGCACTCCTTCAACGCCTTCGTGATCTACCGGATCGTCGTCGGCGTGGCCCTCCTGGGCCTGCTGTCGGCCGGCGTGCTCAGCGGTTGATCTCGCAGATCGATCAGGGTGCGTGAGCGCAGATCCATCACGGGGCGTGGGGCCGATATTCAGGCTTCACGCCCCGTGAAGGTTTTCTTGCCGCCCCCTTGACAGCCCCGTCCCGTACCTCGGAGGATTCCTACCGTGAACCTGTCAGACAGCCAGACAGGTGGTCGGGTGCCGCGGCGCGTCAGCGCCATGGAAGCGGTACTCACCCACCTCCGCGGCGCCATCGAGCGCGGCGACCACGCCATCGGTGACAAGCTCCCCTCCGAGGCGGAGCTGTGTCGCACCCTGGAGGTCAGCCGCCCCGTGCTGCGCGAGGCTCTGCGGGCCCTGCAGACCATGGGGCTGACCGTGTCCAGGACCGGCAAGGGCACCTTCGTCGTGGCCAACACCGTCCAGGACCCCACCTTCGGCGACTATGCGGCGAGCGACCTGCTGGAGGTGCGCCGCCACATCGAGATCCCGGTCGCCGGGTACGCCGCGCAGCGCCGCACCCCGGAGAACCTCGACCACCTGGCCCACCTTCTGGACCGTATGGAGCGGGAGACGGACACCACCGCGTGGGTCGCGATGGACACGCTCTTCCACCTCGCCGTGGCCGAAGCCGCCCAGAACCCGGTGTTCCGCCGGGTGATCGAGGAGATCCGGGACGCGCTGGCCCGCCAGTCGGCCTTCCTCAACGAGCTCGGCGGCCGGCGCGAGCAGTCCGACCGCGAGCACCGGGCGATCGTCGAGGCGCTGATGGACGGTTCCGAACACGACGCCGCGGAGGCCATGGCCCACCACCTCGACCGCGTGGAGACGACCCTCACCGACATCGTTCGCCCCCGGCGCGCGGTCATCCCCACGGAAGGCGGCCCCGAGGCGTGAGCGACCAGTCCCTCCGGGAGGGAGTCCTCTCAGGCGGAGCCACGCACCTCCCCGTACGGCGGCCAGGACCGCGGCGCCTTCGTGCAGATGTCTGGCGTGCTCAGGCGCATCGCCGTCAAGTTGTCGAAGAGCTGCAACGACCTGCGGTTGCTGTCGTCGGGGCCGCGCGGGCCTGAACGAGATCAACCCGCCGCCGGTGCAGGCCGGTTCGAGATCAACCCGCCGCCGGTGCAGGCCGGTTCGAGTATCCTGCCCGGCAAGCCAACCCGGTGATACCGACCGGCTGCACACCCCTACCGGCTGCGCGGCCGGCACCCTGCTCGACTTCCTGCGGACCCAGAGCGGCAACCGCGGTGATGCCGACCTGCGGCACCTGCGACGCGGCCGGCGACTTCGCCTACCGGGTCGGGCTGCCCGGGAAGAGCGGCGTCGGCGGCGGCATCATCGCGGTCGTCCCCGGCCGCTGCACGCTGTGCGTGTGGAGCCCCGGCCTCGACGAGCGCGGCAACTCGGTGACGGAGTCGCGGCACCGGACCGGTTCACCACGCTGACGGGGCTGTCCGTGTACTGAGCCGCTGACGGGGGCCTTCGTGCCCCTCGGTGGCGAATGGTCACACGGCGGTCACACGCGGGCCGCCCCCGCGAGGGACAGGCGTCGCCTTCCGGCCACCCGGCGTTGCCACGCTTCCGGAGTGTTGGCCATGGCTTTCCCCGTCGATCTCCGCCGCTGCCAGGCGCTCGGTCTGGCCGGTACCGCCTTCCTCGCGCTGGGCGGTGAGACCGCAGGGGCACTGCCGGCCGCGGACTTGGTATCCCCCGAGTCCGGGCGCGCCGCGCTCGGACTGGTGGGGGTGTACTTCGGCGTCGTCCTGCTGACAGCCGCGTGGGCACTGCTCGGCCGGGTGATACGCGGCCCTGAGCCGCCCACCCCGCGCGCCCTGCTGCGCGTCCTGGCCGTCTGGGCAGCACCGCTGCTGCTCGCGCCGCCGCTGTTCAGCCGGGACGTGTACAGCTACCTTGCCCAGGGTGCCATGGTCGACGCCCATATCGACGTGTACGCACACGGGCCCGCGCAGCTCGGCGGGCCGCTCGCGGACGAGGTCGCGCCGATGTGGCGGGACACCGCGGCCCCGTACGGACCGGTCTTCCTCGCCGTCGCCTCCGCCCTGTCCGGCCTGACCCGCGGCGAACTGCCGGCCGGGCTGCTCGGCATGCGGCTGGTCGCGCTCCTCGGCGTGGCCCTGATGGCGATGGCGCTACCACGGCTCGCCCGGCAGTGCGGCGCCGACCCGGCCGCCGCGTTGTGGCTCGGCGCGCTCAATCCGCTGGTGCTGCTTCACCTGGTCGCCGGTGCCCACAACGACGCCATCATGCTGGGTCTGCTGGGTGTCGGCCTGCTCGCCGCCCGCGGTCGGCTCCACGTCCTCGGTGTCGTCCTGGTCACGCTCGCCGCGCTGGTCAAGGCGCCGGCCGCGCTCGGCCTGATGGCGGTGATCGCGCTGCGTCGGCACGTCGGCGTCGCCCGGGCTCTGACGACGACCACGGCGGTCGCGCTCACCACCACCGTCGCGGGCCCCCCGGGGGCCGGGACGGGGTAGAGCAGGCTAGCGGCCCACAAGACGCCCAACTCGCCGCACAACAGGTCGCCCCCCACCCAGCTGGGCCGGGTCACCGGCCGCCTGCTCGAAGGGCTCGGCAGCGGCCTCGCACCCCTCGCGATCCCGGTCTGGCACGCGGCCGGACTCCTCGCGACCACGGTCGCGGTGCTGTTCATATGGCTGAGGCTGCGGCCCGGTCCGATCTACGCGCTCGGACTGAGCCTCGCCGTCGTGGCCGTCCTCGGCCCGGCGATCCGGCCCTGGTACGCCCTGTGGGGGCTCTTCCCCATAGCCGCCGCCGCACCCAGCACCTCCGTACGCCACCGGGTGGCCGCCGCCACCGCCGTCCTGGCGCTCGCCGTGCTGCCGAGCGGCGGACCGCCGGACCTCGCCCAGGTGGTCCTGGCCCTCTCCGGTGGCGTCCTCGCCGTGGTCGTACTCTGGCAGGCCCACCAGACCGTCCAGGCACCGACGTTGGGGCGGGCCGCGTGAGGCCGCCGCGCACCGAGAGGGGATCGACCGCGTGAGACTGCCGCGCACCGAGAGGGGATCGACCGCGTGAGACTGCCGCGCACCGAGAGGGGACGGCTCGTCCTCGTCCTGTGCCTCGCCACCGCCGTGGCGCTCTTCACCGCCACGGTGCCGCTGCTGCGCGGCTGGTTCGACCTGCATGTCTACTACGGGACCGTGAACGCCTGGGTGCACCACGGCGGCCACATCTACGACTACCGGGAGCCGGGGACGACGTACGGCTTCACGTACCCGCCGTTCGCCGCGCTGGCCATGCTGCCGATGGCGTTCGTCGACCGCCCCACGGCGATCGCCCTCGCCCTGCTGTTCAACCTCGCGGCCGTCGCCGCCGTCGCGGGGATGCTCGTCGGGCGGGAGCTGCGCCGCTACGGCTGGTTCGGCTGGGCCCTGGCCGCCTGTGCGCTGGCGTTGCTGGAACCCGTCCGGGACACCTTCAGCTTCGGGCAGGTCAACCTCCTGCTGCTGGCCCTCGTGCTCGCCGACGCCTGGTTGCTGTTTTCCACCGGGCGGGGGCGCTCGGCAGGCATCGGCATCGGCCTGGCGGCGGCCGTCAAGCTCACGCCGGCGGTGTTCATCGGTCTGCTGCTGCTCGCCCGCAGGTGGCGGGCCGCTGCCGTGGCCAGTGCCGTCGCCGTGGCCGCGACCGCGCTCGCGGCCTGCGTGGCGCCGGACGCCTCCCGCTTCTACTGGACGCAGGCCGTCTGGGACACCACCCGCGTGGGCCGACTCGACTATGTCTCCAACCAGTCCCTGCAGGGGGTCCTCGCCCGGCTCGCGGCACCGGGCGAACCGAGCCGTGCCGCTTGGGCGCTTGTCGTCGTCCTGGTCCTGGCGGTGTGGGTGTGGCGCACGCACCGCGCGCTGCGAGCCGGTGACTGGCAGGCCGCCTTCGCCCTCACCGGGCTCGTCGCCTGCCTGGTCAGTCCGATCACCTGGGTTCACCATCTGGTGTGGCTGCTGCCGTCCTTCGCGGTGCTCATGCACGGGCGTCGGCTGCGGACCGCGGGCGCCCTGTATGTGGTGCTGTGCAGCAGTGTGGTGTGGCTGTGGTTCGACGACGCGTCCGGCATCGACGGCTTCCTCGGCAGCAACACGTATGTGTGGATCACGCTCGGGCTGTTGCTGGGGCTGCCGGTGGGTCAGTCGCGTGTCCGCCGTCCGCCCTTGAGCCGCAGCGCCAGGGCGACCGCCGTCCCCACGCCCACCCCGACCGCACCCGCGAGTGCCCCTCTCTCCGGCCCGTCGGCCGTTTCGCGGGCCTCCACCGGTGTCGTCGGCGGCCGTGCGGTGGGGCCGGTTCGCGGCGGGGGCGCCTCACGCCGCCCGGGCACGAGCGAGCCGACCGGCGCAACCCGCCCGGCGGCGGCGAAGCCCCAGTCGAGCAGTGAGCGCGCCTCCTCGTAGACGGCGTGCGAGCCGCCCTCCTGAGGGTTCATCACCGTCACCACAAGGGTGCGCTCCCCATGGCGGGCGGCGGCTACGAGGGTGTTGCCCGCGCCGCTGGTGTAGCCGTTCTTGACGCCGATCAGCCCCGGGTAGGGATCCACGCCGTCACGGCCGGTCAGCAGCCGGTTGGTGTTGGCGATGCCGTACGACCCGCCGTCGCCGGGAAACGTCGACTCCGCCGTGGAGCAGTACCGTGCGAAGTCCGGATCGCGCAGCCCGGCCCGCCCGAACACCGCGAGGTCGTACGCCGACGACACCTGCCCCTCGGCGTCGTACCCGTCCGGCGAGACGACCTCGGTGTCGAGGGCGCCGAGCTCGCGGGCCTTGGCCTGCATCTTGCGGACCGTGGTCTCCACGCCGCCGTTGAGCGCCGCCAGCACGTGCACGGCGTCGTTGCCGGAGTTCAGGAAGACCCCCTTCCAAAGGTCGCTGACCCGGTAGGTGTTTCCCTCGCGTACCCCGACCAGGCTGCTGCCGGGGCCGATGTCCGCCAGCTCCTGCGCGGTGACGGTGTGTTTGGTGTCACCGGGCACTGCCGGCAGGACGGTGAGCGCGAACAGCGTCTTGAGGGTACTCGCGGGCGGCAGCGGGTGGTGGGCGTCGTGCGCGGCGAGCACATCGCCGGTGCCTGCGTCGGCGACCACCCAGGACAGCGCCGACACTTCGGGGAGCTGGGGGACCCCCGGGTGCGGTCGTACCTGTGTCCCGGACTCGTACAGGAGCGAGGGCTGGGAGGCCGTGGGCCGGGGGGCGTCGGAGTCCGTGCCCGTGACGGCGACGGCGGCGTGCTGCGGGAGGGCCGGCGAGCAGAGCGCGCCGAGCGCGCAGCAGGAGACGACGGCGCGGGATGAGAATCCGAGAGTCATACCGGACACGGTAGGAATGAAGAGAGCGCGTACGCCCGGCTGACGTGAGCCGAGTGGAGGCATCGTGCACCCGGATGCCGGATGTTGTGTGCCGTGTGCCGTGACCCGTCCGGCGGGGCAGGTCATCCGGCCGGCAGCGTGGGCTGGACCAGGCGCAGGAAGGCCGCGTTGTCGGGCGTGGCCCGCATGCGTTCCAGGAGGGTCTCCAGGTACGCCTGGCCCTCGCGCGACTGCAGAGCGCGGCGCAGTCCTCGTACGACCGTCAACTCCCCTGCGGTCAGGAGGAGTTCCTCGCGGCGGGTGCCGGACGGGGTGATGTCGACGGCGGGGTGGACCCGGCGGGAGGCGAGGGCGCGGTCGAGGCGGAGCTCCATGTTCCCGGTACTCTTGAGCTCCTCGAAGAAGAACTCGTCGGCACGGGAACCGGTCTCGACCAGTGCGGTGGCCAGGATGGTGAGCGAGCCGCCCTCCTCGGTCAGGCGCGCGGCGCCGAACAGCCGCTTCGGGCCGTGCAGGGCGGCGGCGTCGACGCCGCCGCTGAGGGTACGGCCACCGGCGGCGGCCGCGTTGTTGTGCGCCCGGCACAGCCGGGTCAGCGAGTCCAGCAGGATGACGACGTCCCGCCCCTGCTCGACAAGCCGCTTGGCGCGCGCGACGACCAGTTCGGCGAGCGCGATGTGCTGCTTCGGTGTCCGATCGAACGTCGAGGCGTACACCTCACCACGCACGGAGCGCCGCATGTCGGTCACCTCTTCGGGCCGCTCGTCGAGCAGCATCACCATCAGATGGCACTCGGGGTGGTTGCCGGCGACGGCCGCGGCGATCTGCTGGAGCAGTACGGTCTTGCCCGTCTTGGGCGGGGCCACGATCAGCCCGCGCTGGCCCTTGCCGACAGGCGAGACGAGGTCGATGATGCGCCCGGACAGGCCGGCCGCCGGGTGTTCGAGCCGCAGCCGCTCGCATGGGTGCAGCGGGGTGAGGTCGCGGAAGTGGGGCCGTCCGCGGAGTTCGTCGGGCGTGCGGCCGTTGATCCGCTCGACGTCGGTGAGGGAGAGTCCCCCGCGGTGGCCCACGAGGGTGTCGCCCTTGCGCAGGCCGTGACGGCGGATCAGAGCCGGGGAGACCTGGAGGTCGGTGGCCGAGGCCAGGCAGTCGTCGGCGCGCAGGTGCCCCTTCCCGTTCCCGTCGATGTCGAGGAGACCGGTGACGAGCTGGGCCGGGGGCTGCTGCTGTACAGGGGGGTGTTCGAGTGTGGTGGTCATGGATGGCGGTCCTTTCACGGACGGAAGGCATGGGCATGCGGAGGGAAGGAGGAGAGACCGCAGAGGGAGGGCGTACGAGCGCGCCTCCGGGCGGCGGAAGGCATCACCTCGGGTACGGCTGAGCTGCGCCGTTGGAGAGGTGGTGCTGGAGAGCTGGTACACCGGCCCGAATCGGCAAGCGGTTCAGTGAATTCCGGAGAAACTGGCACCGACGCCCGCAACGGAGCGTACACATGTGCTGACCGCACTGTAGCACTGACGGGGGAATGCGGGAACGACCCCGAACTCGCCGTGTCCGATGGCGGGCTCACCCCTGGGCCGGCTTCGTCGGCTACAGCGTGCGAACGCTTACGTGAGCGGTGGGAAGCCCGGTTCCGGTCGCGGTGCCGGGCGTCCCATCCGTTCTCATACTCGCGCCGAACCCGGCCCCGTCCTTCCCTCGATGCCCCTAAGCTGGCCGTGATGTTCTCCCCGCACGGGCCCACCCTTCGCGAGCTGGCCGTTCAGGCGCTGTCCTCGGTCGAGCGCGGATACGACCTGCTCGCGCCCAAGTTCGATCAGACGCCCTTTCGGACGCCGGACACCGTCCTGGACGCCGTCGAAGGAGCGCTGGCGGCCATGGGCCCCTTCGACCGCGGTCTTGATCTGTGCTGCGGTACCGGCGCGGGGATGGACGTGCTGCGCACGGTCTGCCGCGAGAGCGTCACCGGGGTCGACTTCAGCGCGGGGATGCTGACCGCCGGACGGGAGCAGATTCGGCCCGACGGCCCGCCGCGCGTCGCCTGGGTGCGGGGCGACGCCCGCGACCTGCCCTTCGGCCCCGTCTTCGACCTGGTCGTGAGCTTCGGCGCCTTCGGTCACTTCCTGCCCGACGAGCTGCCCGGCCTCTTCGCGCAGGTGCACTCCGTGCTGCGACCGGGCGGACGCTTCGTGTTCCCGATCGGGGCCCCGCCGCGTCCGGCCTCGCCCTGGTACTGGGCGCTGCTGGGTTTCGACACCGCGATGCGTATCCGCAACGCCGTCTGGCGGCCGCCGTTCGTCATGTACTACCGGTCGTTCCGCTTCGGCGACGTGCGTCGCGAGCTGACGCGCGCCGGCCTCACGGTGGAGCACCAGGCGCTGCCGGGGTTCGGCCGCCGCCCCGACGGCAGCCCGCGCTGCCGGTTGATCGTGGCCACGCGGGCCGGGGTCTGACCGGCTGATCATCTCCGGCCCGGCGCGGGCACGGGTCGGGTACCCCGGCAGCCATCTTCCTGCTGACTCAGCTCCGGCGGGGAGCGCTGCCGCGCGAACCCCGCCGACGCCCACAGCAGGTGAGTGTGCGGGAGAGCGCGCCCGCCGCCATAGCCTATGAACTCCACCACCGTGGGCAGCGGCCCGTCCACGGCCGTCGGCGGTCAGCCGGCCCTTCACCGGGTGGCCGCCGAATCCGGCGAACGTCACGTCGTACACCTGGACTGCCCTCAGGCCCGTCTCGACGGGTACGAAACGGGCGTCCAGGTCGTGCTCGCGGGCCTCCTGCAGCGTCTTCGTCCGGAACGCGTCGAAGTCCGCGGGTTCGACGGAGGCGCTGCGGTACGCGCGGAGTTCGTCGAGCGGCAGGTCGAACAAGGCCATGAAGGACCACCTTTGACATCGTCAGGCGTGCGGGTGAGCACACCGTATGGTGGCCGCGGGGGACCCGCCGGACCCTCAAGCCGTCCGCCGCCTCCAGTCCGGCCCCGTGCGGGCCCACTCGGCCTCCCACTCCGCCATGCGGTGCCGCTCGGCGACCCGGCTCAGCACGGCGCGGGCCAGAAGGACGGTTCCCGCCACGCCGCCCGCGGCCCATACACCGGCCGTCAAAGTGTGCTGCCACACCGCGGCGTCGCTCGGCGGTGGGGCGACGCCATGGCCCTTGGCGTCCAGCCACACCTCGGTGTGGTCGCCGCGCCGCGAACCCGCCGGGACCTCGGTGACCGTGGTCCGGGTGCCCTTGCCCGGCTCGGTCCAGCGCACCTTCACCTGGTACAGGGGCTGCTTGCCGCCCTGTGTCGTGGGGCCCGCGGCCGGGGCGTCCTCGGCGAGCACCGCGGGCACCTGGTGGTGCTGGGCGCGCTGGGCGACCTGCGTAGCGTGCGCGTTGCCGTACGCCCACCAGCCCGCGGCCGTGCCGGCCAGCGGTGCCCCGACGAGCAGCAGAACGGCGACGAGCAGCGTCATCCACGCTTCGACGACGTCCGATCGACGGCGCAGCGGATTGCGCCGCCAGCGCCAACCGCGCACCCGGGTTCGCATCTCGACCTCCTTGCCGCCGCGTCCCGCCCGTGGAGGGGTCGGCCGTCTCACGAGGAGCACCCCCTGGGCGAAGAACCGCGCGGCGACGCCCGCGACGCATCGGCCCGCCCCCGGTCGGCAGGCGTCACGTAGTCGCTTCCGCGCCACGCGAAGGCGGTTCTGCACGGCACGGGATGCTTCCGACACGAAACGGCTTTTTATGCCAATTCTCCTCCCCGGCGGGCTTCCCGGCCATGGGACCCCCAAACCCGGGCGAGGATCAGGCCATGGGCCCGAAACCCGGAACGAAACCCGGAACGAAAACCGGGATCGGTCCCGCGCAGACGCCCGGGACCGGCCGTCACCGAAGCCCGGGACCGGCCGA